>JAFDHF010000026.1 GCA_019308905.1 Deltaproteobacteria bacterium | reverse complement strand
CGAGGGGGTGGAGATGGTGATGCCCGGGGACAATGTCTCGATTTCGGTTGAGTTGATCACGCCCATAGCCATGGAGAAGGAGCTGCGTTTTGCCATCCGTGAGGGCGGTCGAACAGTAGGAGCCGGCGTCATCAGCGATGTACTGGAATAGGTGACCAGCGAGGAGAGGGATGGTGACGGGCCAGAAGATAAGGGTGTCTCTTAAGTCGTACGACTATAAGTTGCTCGACAGGTCGGTGGCTGAGATCGTGGATACGGTGAGGAGAACAGGAGCTACGGTGGCCGGACCGGTGCCTCTCCCTACGAAAATCAGCAAGTTCTGTGTGCTGCGGTCACCCCATGTGGACAAGAAATCCCGGGAGCAGTTCGAGATTCGCACACACAAAAGACTCATCGATATCCTCGAGCCGACCCAGCAGACCGTAGATGCTCTGATGAAGCTCGATCTGGCCGCGGGTATCGACGTGGAGATAAAGCTCTGATTGCAAACAGAGGTGTTCCGGCGGCCGAAACCGAGCAGTAACGGCGTGGGAGCGGGCCTCTCGACGGCCTCGAAGATGATGAGAGGGTGATGAAAGGAATTATTGGCAAGAAACTCGGTATGACTCAGATATTCCTGGCGGACGGCAACGTTGCTCCGGTGACCGTAGTGGAAGCCGGTCCCTGCCCCGTGATCCAGAAGAAGACCCTGGAAAAGGACGGGTACCAGGCCCTGCAACTCGCGTTTCTACCGAAGAAGCAGACCCGTGTAAACAAGCCCCTCCAGGGACATTTTGCCAAGGCCGGCAGGGGGGGGTATTACATTCTCAAGGAGATCAGGACAAACGACGTGGATCGGTTTGAGGTCGGCCAGGAAGTGACGGTCGATATCTTCAAGCCCGGAGAGATCGTCGATGTCATAGGGACGAGCAAGGGCAGAGGGTTTACAGGGGTCATGAAGCGACACGGGTTTCATGGCGCTCCGGGCGGTCATGGAACGCATGAGTACTTCCGTCATGGAGGTTCCATAGGTGCTGCGGCGTTTCCGAGTCATACGTTCAAAGGGATGAAGATGGCCGGCCACCACGGAAACAGACGTGTAACGGTGCAGAATCTGGAGATTCTCGACGTTCGGAGGGAGACGAACATTCTTCTCATCAAGGGCGCCGTCCCTGGTTGGAGGAACGGTATCGTAGTCGTTCAGGCGGCCAAGAAGAAGGCCCCAGCGCAGAAAGGCCCCGAGTAAGGGAGCAAGGCTTCCGGCAAACAGGGAACCTCCTTTTCGGATACGAAGACATGACTGCAATCAGCGTGTACAGCAAAGCAAAAGAGAAGGTCTCGGAAATCGACCTTGAACCCCGGATCTTCGATACGGAAGTCAAGGAACATCTCATCCATGACGTGGTCAGGATGCAACTGGCCCGGCGGAGGAGCGGATCGGCTTCTACAAAGACGCGGTCTATGGTTCGTGGGGGTGGGGCAAAGCCGTGGCGCCAGAAGGGAACCGGCCGGGCGAGGGCCGGCACCATTCGCTCCCCACTCTGGCGGGGGGGCGGGGTCGTCTTTGGTCCCTCTCCGAGAAAATACGATCTGGCTCTTCCCAAGAAGGTCCGTAGGGGGGCGCTCAGATCGGCCCTCAGCCTGCGGAACAAGGAGGGAAGGCTCTGGGTTCTCAAGGACCTGGAGTTCGGCGAGATCAAGACCAGGAATTTCGTCGAGTTCATGCAGGCATTCGGGTTCGACAGTGCCCTGGTTGTCCTGGACAGGGCCGATGCCAACGTGGAGAAATCCGCCAGGAACGTGCCTGGTGTCAAGGTTTTGAGGGTTGAAGGATTGAATGTGTACGACATACTCTCCCATGAAAACCTCGTTTTCGTGGAGGAGGCTGTGCAACGAGTCCAAGAGGTCCTGTGAAATGGAAGACCTTTACAGCGTGATAAAGAGGCCACTTATTACCGAGAAGAGCAGCAAGCAGAAGGAATTGCAGAACCAGTACTTTTTTGAGGTTGATCGAAGGGCCAATAGGATAGAGATCAAGCGGGCCGTGGAGCAGCTTTTCAAGGTTACGGTGGATCGGGTGAACGTCTCTACCGTGAAAGGCAAGGTGAAGAGACTGGGCAGGACCATGGGAAAACGTCCTGACTGGAAGAAGGCCGTGGTTCTCTTGAAGAAGGGAGACCGGATAGATTTCTTCGAAGGGGCGTGAACTGCCCGAGTGGAAGCCTTTGCGGTTCCACGGCTGTGTTTCTGAGAACCTGAAGGGGATTTCCGAATAGAGGGTTGTCTGCCAAGACGGGCAACCCGCCTCAGAGGATCGAGATTATGGGGATCAAGACTTACCGGCCTACGTCTCCGGCACGGCGGGCCATGACAGGGGAGACTTTTGAGGAGGTCACCCGTGAAACGCCCGAGAAGAGCCTGACGAGGCCGCTCGTCAAGACGGGCGGCAGAAACTGCTACGGCCGCATAACCACGCGGCACCGGGGTGGGGGACACAAGAGGAAGTACCGGGTGATCGACTTCAAGCGAGACAAACAGGGGATTCCTGCAAAGGTCGCATCGATCGAATACGACCCCAACCGATCGGCCCGGATAGCCCTGCTCCATTATGCCGATGGAGAGAAACGGTATATCCTGGCTCCGGCCAGACTCGGAGTGGGCGATGAGGTCATGTCGGGCGAATCGGTAGACATCAAGCCGGGCAATGCCTTGCCCCTGCGGAATATCCCCGTGGGTTCGATGATCCACAATGTTGAGCTGAAGATAGGGGCGGGAGGGCAGATCATCCGGAGTGCTGGAACCTATGGCCAGCTCATGGCCAAGGAGGGAAAGTACGCCCAGATCAAACTCCCTTCAGGGGAGGTGAGGATGGTCCTTCTCGATTGCATGGCGACCATCGGCCAGGTGAGTAACCTGGAGCACGAGAACGTCGATCTCGGCAAGGCGGGCAGGAGTTGCTGGTTGGGGAGAAGGCCCCGGGTTCGCGGTGTGGCCATGAATCCCGTGGATCATCCCATGGGAGGCGGGGAAGGAAAGAGTTCGGGCGGGCGGCACCCGTGTACCCCCTGGGGAAGGCCGACCAAGGGTTACAAGACTCGCAAGAACAAGGCAACAGACCGTTACATAGTCAAGGCCAGAGGATAACAGAGGAATAGGGATGGCGCGATCAATAAAGAAGGGGCCCTTTGTCGATGAACATCTCCTGAAAAAGGTCCGTCAGGCCATGGAGGCCAAAGGGGGGAAGGTGATCAAGACCTGGTCCCGGAGGTCCACGATCATTCCGGAGATGGTGGGGCTCACCTTCGCGGTCCATAACGGCAAGAAGTTCATACCCGTTTTTGTCACCGAAGAGATG
Organism: Deltaproteobacteria bacterium; assembly: GCA_019308905.1. NCBI lineage: Bacteria > Pseudomonadati > Myxococcota > Myxococcia > Deltaproteobacteria bacterium. The sequence goes on along the minus strand of JAFDHF010000026.1, from coordinate 43,152 downwards.
GTGGGATACAAGCTCGGTGAATTCGCTCCCACCCGGACCTTTTACAGCCATTCCGGTGACAGGAAGACACGAGTGAAAGGAAAGAGATAAGGTGGAGGTTCAGGCCAAGGCGAGGTTTATCAGGATCTCTCCCAGAAAGGCCCGGCTCGGTGCCGATATTGTCCGGGGCAAGAACGTTCAGAAGGCCTTGACGGATCTGGCCTTTTCCCCGAGGGCCGGCAGCAGGATCATCAGCAAGCTGCTCAAGTCGGCTCTGGCCAATGCGGACCAGATGGGGAGCATCGACCTGGACGGTCTCTTTGTCAAGCGGATCTTTGTTGATGGGGGGCCCACTTTGAAACGGTTTCGTCCCCGGGCCATGGGGAGAGCCACTCGGATTCGCAAGCGGACGAGTCACATCACGGTTGTTCTGGACGAGAAGTAGAGAGTCCGGGCCTTTTCGACGGGAAGGGCCGGCCTCCATCAGGACAGGGACGATTCAAACAGGGCAGGTAATTGTCGGGGTTTTCAAGGAGGAATTGCTTTGGGACAAAAGGTTCACCCTGTTGGCTTTCGGTTGGGTGTTAACAAGTCTTGGGATTCCAGGTGGTATGCGGAGAAGGACTTCCCGGAACTCTTGAGTGAGGATATCCGGATTCGGAACTTCTTGAAGAAGAGGCTCTTCCATGCCGGGGTTTCGAAGATCGAGATCGAACGGGCGGCAAACAAGGCCAGGAAGGCCAAGGTCAATATCTACACGGCCAGGCCGGGGATTATTATCGGCAAGAAGGGTGCGGAGGTGGAGAATCTGAGAAAGATCCTCCAAAAGATGACCGGCAAGGAGATCTTCATCAATATTCAAGAGGTAAAGAAGGCCGAAATGGACGCCCAGTTGGTCGCGGAAAACGTGGCTCTCCAACTCGAGAGGAGGGTGGCTTTCAGGAGGGCCATGAAGAAGTCGGTCATGTCTTCTCTGAAAATGGGCGCCCGGGGCATCAAGATCGCGTGTGCAGGAAGGCTTGGAGGAGCCGAAATGGCTCGACGAGAGTGGTACAGGGAGGGGCGGGTTCCCCTGCATACCCTGCGGGCCGACATCGATTACGGTTTCGCCGAAGCACAGACTACCTATGGGAAGATCGGGATAAAGGTCTGGATTTACAAGGGAGAGATTTTTCAGTACAGAGAAGAAAAAGCGTCTGCTTGAAAACCCCGCCGGAGGGGTGATGATCAGGGGGTAGGCCATGCTGGCACCCAAAAAGGTGAAGTACCGGAAGCAGCAGAAGGGGAGAATGAAGGGGGCTCGGACCGCGGGAGCCGCTCTGAATTTTGGGGACTTCGGCCTCCAGGCGCTCGAACCTGGATGGCTCACTGCCAGGCAGATCGAGGCCGCGCGAATCGCCATGACCCGGTTTGTCAAGAGAAGCGGGAGGATCTGGATCAGGGTCTTCCCTGACAAACCCACTACCAAGAAACCCGCCGAGACGCGCATGGGCAAGGGTAAGGGTCCCCCTGAGCAGTGGGTGGCCGTGGTCCGGCCGGGAAGAATCCTCTACGAGATGGAGGGAGTCGACGAAGAGACGGCAAGAGAGGCTCTCCGGCTTGCTTCCCACAAGCTTCCAATTGAGACAAAGTTCATCTCGAGGGGGGTTTTTGCATGAAGGCCAGTGATCTCCGTGACCTCAGCCTCGATGAATTGAAAGGAAAGGAAAAGGATCTCAAGGAGGAACTCTTCAATCTGAGGTTTCAACATGCCACGGGGCAGCTAGAGAATACCATGAGGATCCCCCAGGTAAAGAAAGACCTGGCCCGTGTCAAGACTATCCTCAGGGAAAGGGCAGGAGAAAGCGCACCCGAGGGTGAGACCTCAAACCGGAAGTAAGGGGAAGGGAGTAAATGAGGACGCGGGGCATCAGGAAGACCCTTGTCGGTACGGTGGTAAGCAACAAGATGGACAAGACCGTGGTGGTCGCGGTGGATCGCCTGGTAAAGGACCCGAAATACAAGAAGTATGTCAGGAAGAGATCGAAGCACAAGGCCCACGACGAGGGAAACCAGTGCGGTGTGGGGGATCAGGTCCTCCTGATCGAGACGAGACCCCTCAGCAAGGAGAAGCGCTGGCGGGTGAAACAGATCCTGGAAAAGGCGGTCTAGGGGCCTCGACTGCAAGGGAAGGGTAAGAAGGAACGTCACCATGATTCAGATGCAGACCGTTTTGGATGTGGCAGACAACTCTGGAGCAAAGAAGGTGGGTTGCATCAAGATTCTCGGAGGAACCCGGAGGAAATACGCCAGGGTGGGTGACGTTATCGTGGTTTCAGTCAAGGACGCCGTCCCCAACTCGAAGATAAAAAAGGGCGAGGTCGTGCGGGCCGTGGTCGTCAGGACCAGAAAGGAGATCGGCAGGCCTGACGGCTCTTACATCAGATTCGACGACAATTCGGCTGTGCTGATCAATCCCCAGGGAGAGCCGGTGGGTACGAGGATCTTCGGGCCTGTGGCTCGGGAACTGAGGGCAAAGAGGTTTATGAAGATCGTTTCCCTGGCTCCTGAGGTGGTGTGAGGAGGTTGAATACGCCGTCTTTCCGGGCAGGTGGAAGGCCGGAGCCGGATGGAGGTCTCCGGATTTTCCTCAAGTCGCCTGGAGGGGCGATCCGGAGAGGCCGCCGAGGGGTGACGGGTGAAAGGGAGCGGGTTATCCGTGAAAGGGCAGAAGCGAAGACTCAAGAAAAACGATTTGGTCATGGTCATTGCTGGAAAGGAGAAGGGAAAGAGCGGGAGAATCCTCCAGATTTTCACCAAGAAAGACCGGGCCATTGTGGAGAAGATCAACTTCATCAAACGACATCAGCGCCCAGCCGGCCAGCAGAGACAGGGGGGAATCATCGAGAAAGAGGGGTCCCTCCATCTCTCGAATCTCATGCTGATATGTGAGAGCTGCAACAAGCCGGTCCGGATCGGTATCAAACAGCTGGAAGACGGCAAGAGGGCGAGGTACTGCAAGAAGTGTGGGGAGATGATAGACAAGTAGGAACCTGATACCATGGCCACATTGAAAGAACGATACAAAGAGGAAGTTGTTCCGGCCCTCCTCAAGCGGTTTGCATACAGGAACGTTATGGAGGTTCCAAGGCTGGAGAAGATAGTTATCAACATGGGGCTGGGCGAGGCTATCCAGAACATAAAGGTCCTGGATGCCTCCATAGCGGAGTTGGCTGCTATAACAGGGCAGCGGCCGGTGGTGACCAAGGCGAGAAAGTCTATCGCCCAGTTCAAGGTGCGGGCGGGGATGCCCATAGGCTGCATGGTGACTCTGAGGAAAGATCGCATGTACTATTTCCTCGATCGTTTGATCAACGTAGCTCTGCCAAGGGTGAGGGACTTCAAAGGGCTGCCGCCTGATTCCTTCGACGGAAGGGGTAACTACACGCTCGGCCTGAGAGAACAGCTCATCTTCCCGGAAGTCGACTACGACAAGGTCGAGAAGGCCAAGGGGATGAATGTCACCATAGTCACCACGGCTGAGACCGATGAGGAGGCCAGAGAGCTGCTGAGAATGATGGGGATGCCTTTCAGAAGCTAGGAGGTCTGCGTTGGCAAGAAAGTCTCTAGTGGTAAAATCCCAGAAGCCGAAGAAATTCCCTGTCCGCCAGTACAACCGGTGTGCCGTGTGCGGGCGGCCACGTGGTTTCTATCGGCGTTTCAACATGTGCCGGATCTGTGTGCGGAAGTATGCACTGGCTGGAGCGATTCCGGGGGTTATGAAATCCAGCTGGTAGGTACAGGCAGAGACGAGGTGTTCCACCAGAGACGGGAGTGGATTGTCAGAGTGGGAGGAGTAGCCAGATGTCAGTGTCGGATCCCATAGCGGACATGTTAACGCGAATCAGAAATGCCAGCAACGCCAGGCATGAGAAAGTCGACGTTCCTGCCTCGAGGATGAAGAACGAGATCGCGAAGGTTCTCAAGGAGGCGGGCTACGTGAAGAACTTCAAGATCATCAGGGGCGAGAAACAGGATATTCTCCGGATCTATCTCAAGTACGATGAGAACAATCGGGGGATCATCAATCTCAAGAGGATCAGTAAGCCGGGCCGCAGGGTCTATGTGGACAGGGATCATATCCCCAGGGTTCTGAACGGGCTCGGCATATCGATCCTGACCACTTCCAGAGGGATTCTGACTGATAGAGAGGCGCGAAGGTCGAATGTCGGGGGTGAGGTGCTCTGCTACGTATGGTAGGCGTGTTTAGGTGAGGGAAATGTCCAGGATTGGAAAGCTGCCGATTCCTATACCAGAAGGGGTGGAGGTGAGCCTCTCAGGGGACGCTGTTCAGGTCAAGGGGCCCAAGGGACAGCTCGAGCGTCGGCTCCCCCGGGGGGCCCAGGTGACCGTGGAAGACAATCAGGTCCGGGTCCAGCGGCCTGACGATTCGAGGCAGGCAAAATCGGTTCAGGGGTTGACGAGAAGCCTTTTGGCCAACATGGTGGTCGGTGTTTCCCAGGGGTTTGAGAAGAAACTCGAGATCGTGGGGGTCGGATACCGGGCCGAACGAAAGGACGATGGGCTGTTTCTGACCCTCGGCTATTCCCATCCTATTCTCTATCCCCTTCCCCCTGGGATCGACGTCGTGGTTGACAAGCAGGTGGCTCTGACGGTAAAGGGAATCGACAAGGAGCTGGTTGGAGCAGTGGCTGCCAAGATCCGTTCCTTCAGGCCTCCTGAACCGTACAAGGGTAAAGGGATCAGGTACAAGGATGAATACATACGGCGCAAAGTCGGCAAGGCCAAGGCATAGAGTTCGATAGGAGCTTGGAGTGGGGACAAAGAGCGCGAAGACAATAAACCGGATGAAGCGAAGGCGGAGGATCAGGAAGAAGATCGAAGGAACCGCCGAGAGGCCGAGGTTGTCCGTTTTCCGGAGCGCACGTCATATCTACGCCCAGCTCGTCGTGGATACTTCGGGGGAGACGGTCACCGGTGCCTCTACTCTTTGCCGGGAGATACGGCAAGAGCAGAAAACGACCGGGAATATCGAGGCGGCGAAAAAGGTGGGAGCCCTGCTGGCAAGGCGAGCCGCCCAGCGAGGTATTCAAACCGTGACCTTTGACAGGGGAGGTTACCGTTACCACGGCCGGGTCAAGGCCCTGGCCGAGGCCGCGCGGGAGGGAGGGCTGGTCTTCTAGCATCTGCATTGGAAGAGTCGGAGGCCGGGATGCTTGGATGACGAGGCTGGTAACAGGGAAAGTCGCCTGCCCTGAGGCGTGTGCAAAAGCCTGGAGCATGGAGGAGGGGTTCATTGGCGGAGATCGAGTTTGAACAGCAGGAGCTGATCGATAAGGTCGTCCATATCAACCGCGTGGCAAAGGTGGTCAAGGGGGGGCGTCGCTTCAGCTTCAGCGCCCTGGTGGTTGTGGGAGACGGCAGCGGGCGGATCGGATGGGGTCTGGGCAAGGCAAACGAGGTGCCCGAGGCGATTCGAAAGGGGATCGAACATGCCAGGAAGAACCTGATCGAGATCCCCCTTAAGGGCAAGACTATTCCCTATGAGGTCATCGGTCGGTTCGGAGCGAGCAGGGTGCTTCTGAAACCCGCATCAGAGGGGACCGGTGTCATCGCTGGTGCTGCGACGCGAGCCGTTGTGGAGACGGCCGGGATAAAGGACATACTCACCAAGTCGCTCGGTTCCAACAACCCCCACAACCTGATAAAGGCAACCTTCGACGGTCTCCTCCAACTCAGATCCCCTGAAGAGATCTCCCGGAAAAGGGGGAAGAAGGTAGCTGAAATCGTCTAAGAGGAGAGATATGCCGAAGGAGATCCGGATCAAGCTGATAAGAAGCGGCATCGGTCGCCCGAAGAAGCATAGACTCATCCTTGCAGGGCTCGGGTTGACCAGGCCGAACAGAGTGGTCACCAGGCAGGACACCAGAGAGATCAGAGGAATGATAAGGAAGGTCAGCCATCTCGTCGAGGTGATCGAATAGAAGGGGTGCCCATGAAGCTCAGTGAATTGAAGCCCGTCCCTGGAGCGAGGAAGAAGAGGAAACGGGTGGGCAGGGGCCCGGGTTCCGGCCACGGGAAGACCTCCTGTCGAGGGCATAAAGGCCAGAACTCCCGTTCGGGCGGGGGTGTTCGCCCGGGCTTTGAGGGCGGGCAGATGCCGCTCCAGAGGAGAACACCCAAGCGGGGGTTTACCAATATCTTCAAGAAACGTTTCGCCATTGTGAATGTGGGGGATCTCAACAGGTTTGACGCGAATAGTCTGGTCGATCCTGCAGCCCTGAAAGAAAAGGGGATCATAAAAAAGGTCCTCGACGGGGTCAAGATTCTCGGTAAAGGAGATATCCAGATCCCTCTTACGGTTCGGGTTCATAGGATCAGTCCGTCTGCTGCTGCAAAGATCGAGAGGGCGGCAGGCAGGGTCGAGGTGATCTCTTGATAGGGGGCTTTCAAAACATCTTCAAGATCCCCGAGCTCAAGCGGCGGATCACCGTCACTTTTCTGCTGCTGGCGGTCTACCGGGTCGGCGTCCACGTTCCGACCCCGGGGATCAATGCCGATGCCCTGGCGAGCTTCTTTGCCCAGGCAAAGGGAACTCTGTTCAGCCTGATCGACATGTTTTCCGGTGGAGCACTGGAGCGGCTGTCGGTCTTCGCTCTGGGCATCATGCCCTATATCAGCGCCTCCATTATTCTCCAACTCCTCACCGTGGTGATCCCCTATCTGGATCGACTCAGCAAGGAGGGGGAATCGGGGCGGAAGAAGATAACCCAGTATACCAGGTACGGGACGATTATTCTCAGCCTCATACAGGGATTCGGGATTGCCGTGGGTTTGGAGAGTATGGGCCAGGGAGGACAGCAGTTCGTCTATGCTCCTGGATGGAGTTTCCGCTTGTTGACGGTCATCACGCTCACCGCCGGAACGGCCTTTATCATGTGGCTGGGAGAACAGATCACCGAACGTGGAATCGGCAACGGCATCTCCTTGATTATCTTTGCCGGGATCGTGGCGAGACTTCCTGGTGCGATTGGAAAGACCTACCAGCAGGTTGCATTGAACCAGATGAGCCTGTTCAAGCTGCTTCTGCTCTGTGTGACCATGGTGCTTGTAGTGGGAGCCATTATCTTTGTGGAGACGGGCCAGAGGAGATTGCCCGTCCAGTATGCAAAGAGGATAGTGGGAAGGCGGGTCTACGGGGGGTCGAGTACCCACCTGCCGCTCAAGATAAACACATCGGGAGTGATACCGCCGATTTTTGCGTCCTCTATTCTCATGTTTCCCCTGACCATAGCCAATTTTTTGCCGGCAGGGGTCAAGGAAACCTATCCGTGGGTGGATAACCTGGTTCAGAGCCTCGGGCCCGGGCGATGGATATACAACCTCCTTTACGTGGGGTTTATCATATTCTTTTGCTATTTCTATACGGCGGTCACTTTCAACCCGGTGGATGTGGCCGACAACATGAAGAAATTCGGCGGCTACATCCCGGGAATCAGACCGGGGAAGAAGACAGCCGAGTACATCGACAGGGTTCTCACCCGGATCACCTTGGGAGGGGCTCTCTACGTTTCTGCAGTCTGCGTCCTCCCCACTTTTCTTATCTACCGCTTGGGGGTTCCTTTCTACTTCGGAGGAACCGCTCTCCTCATTGTGGTGGGCGTTGCCTTGGATACGATCCAGCAGGTAGAGTCCCACATGCTGACGCGGCATTATGAGGGCCTCATGAAGAGGGGTGGAAGGCTCAAGGGACGCCGGCGATAGGCGTCTTGAGGGGATGATGGCAAAGGAAGATGCTATACAGGTGGAGGGAAAGGTTCTGGAGACCCTCCCCAACGCCATGTTCAGGGTTGAGCTCGAGAACGGGCACAGGGTTCTGGCCCATATTTCCGGGAAGATGAGGATGCATTTCATCAAGATTCTTCCCGGCGACAGGGTGACCGTGGAGCTCTCTCCCTATGATCTGAGTAGGGGGAGGATCACATACCGTTCCAAGTGATAGGCCACTGCCCGTGTGGGACGGACTTGAAACCCGAGGAGGCCTGTTTCTCCGATGCCGGGGCCCCGTAGGGGAGTCGCCCGGGGAGAGGCTGTTCCAGCCGCGAGGGCCGACGGGCAAGAGAGGGCACGTGCTGATGAAGGTCAAGAGTTCGATCAGAAAGATCTGCGACAAGTGCAAGATAGTCAAACGTAAAGGGGTGCTCCGGGTTATCTGTGAAAACCCCAAGCACAAACAGAGGCAGGGGTGACGGTTTTCGACAAAAGGGATGCCCCGGCGGGTGTCTCCTCTGCAGGGGGTGTGGCCTGGGTGCCTGTCCTGTACGGTTGGTGATCCCGGGTCGGGCTGTGCTCTCCTATAGGCCGGGGCAGTAAGCAAGGAGGAAACATTGGCAAGAATCGCTGGCGTCGATCTACCGAATGACAAGAGGATAGAAATCGCCCTCACATACATCTACGGCATTGGGAGGAATACGGCTGAAAAGATCCTCAGGGAGGCCAATGTCGATTTCGGCACCCGTGTGAACCAGCTCAGCGAGAGCGAGGTTGTGAGTATCCGGGAGGTGATAGATCGGAAGTACAAGGTCGAGGGAGACCTGCGCCGAGAGGTGACCATGAACATCAAGAGGCTGATGGACATGGGAAACTATCGGGGCCTTCGCCACAGGAAGGGACTCCCTGTAAGGGGGCAGCGGACGCATACGAACGCCAGAACCCGGAAGGGGCCCAGAAGAGCCATCATGGGCAAGAGGAGATAGAGAGGGGTCGACTATGGCGAAACAGCGAGGCAAGGGGACAAAGAAGAAGGTCAAGAAGAATATCCCCAACGGGATTGCCCACATTCAGGCGACCTTTAACAACACGATAGTGGCCATCACCGATACAAGCGGCAACGTGATTTCCTGGTCGAGTGCCGGGGCGAGAGGATTCAAGGGTTCCAGGAAGAGCACCCCCTTTGCGGCCCAATTGGCTGCCGAGGATGCGGCCAGGAAGGCCATGGACCATGGCATGAAGTTCATCGATGTCTATGTCAAGGGCCCGGGAGCGGGTCGAGAGTCCGCCCTCAGGTCCCTACAGGCAGCAGGGCTCAAGGTCAATCTGATAAAAGATGTGACACCGATTCCCCACAACGGCTGCCGACCTCCCAAGAGGAGGCGTGTTTAGAGAGGAGGAAACGCCTTGGCCAGGTATACGGGCTCGGTCTGCCGGCTCTGCCGGAGAGAGGGTATGAAGCTCTTTCTCAAGGGAGATCGATGCTACTCTGACAAGTGTAGTGTGGAGAGAAGGAACTATCCACCAGGACAACACGGCCAGAGAAGGGGGAAATTCTCGCCCTTTGCCGTTCAACTTCGGGAAAAACAGAAGGTGAAGCGGATGTACGGCCTCCAGGAGAAGCAGTTCCGGGGTTATTTTGAGAAGGCTGACCGGCAGAGGGGAGTTACCGGGGAGAACCTGCTGACTCTCTTGGAAAGACGACTCGATAACATGGTGTATCGACTGGGATTCGCCAGTTCCCGGAACGAAGCCCGAATGCTTGTCCGGCAGAACCACTTTCTCGTCAACAAGAAGAAGGTAAACATTCCATCCTATCTCACCAGCCCTGACGACGTCATCGAGGTGAGGGAAAAGAGCCGCAAGGTGGCTCGGATTCAGGAGGCCATGGAATCGGTGGCCCGGCGGGGAATCCCGAGCTGGCTTGAACTCGACAAGAACCACTTCACCGGCAGGATCAAGGCCTTGCCGATGAGAGAGGAACTGACCATGCCGATTCAGGAGCAGCTCATCGTGGAGCTGTATTCCAAATAGAATCGAAAGCTTTTTGCGGGTGGGGAGAAATGATGCAGAGGAATTGGAAGGCACTGATCAAGCCCAAAAAGATGGAGGTCGAAAAGGAGGATTCCACACCTTTTTACGCCAAGTTCATCGCCGAGCCGTTTGAAAGAGGATTCGGAACGACGATAGGGAATTCCCTGCGCCGTATCCTCCTTTCGTCGTTGCAGGGGGCGGCAATCGTCTCTGTGAGGATAGACGGCGTACTCCACGAGTTTTCGACCATTCCCGGGATTAAAGAGGATGTGACCGAGATCATTCTCAACCTGAAAGGCGTGATGATCAAGCTTCACGGGCCCGGCCCAAAGACCGCCCACCTCAAGGCAAAGGGGGAGGGAATCATCACCGCGAGGGATATCACCTGCGATAGCGACGTGGAGATCCTCAACCCCGACCATCGGATCGCCACAGCTTCGGCTGACGCCGACCTGAACATGGAGATGGTCATCAAGGCGGGCAAAGGCTACGTTCCAGCGGAACGCAACAAGGAGGAGGACCAGCCCATAGGTACCATACCGATGGATGCCATCTTCTCCCCTGTGAGGCGGGTCAATTACACCGTGACCAATGCCAGGGTGGGACAGATAACCGATTACGATAAACTGACCCTGGAGGTTTGGACCAACGGGAGCGTCTCTCCTGAAGATGCCGTATCCATTGCGGCAAAGATCCTGCAGGATCAACTGAGCATCTTCATCAATTTCGAGGAGGGCGAAGAGTCAGGCGATTTGGAAGACGAGAAACAGTCTGAGAAACTCAATGAGAATCTCTTCAAGAGCGTGGACGAGCTGGAGTTGTCGGTTCGCTCGGCCAACTGCCTCAAGCATGCCGACATAAGGCTCATCGGTGAACTGGTTCAGAAGACAGAACAAGAGATCCTGGCCACCAAGAACTTCGGCCGGAAGTCGCTCAACGAGATCAAGGAGATCCTCGACGAAATGAACCTGAGTCTGGGTATGAAGCTGGAGAATTTTCCGCCCAGGCCGAGAGAAACCGGGAAAGAGGGGAACCCCTCTGATTCATGAGAAAAAATGAGACATAGAAAAGACGGAAGAAAACTAAGTCGTACTTCGAGTCATCGCCAGATGATGATGAGAAACATGGTTACATCTCTTCTGGATCATGAGAAGATCCAGACGACCCTGGCCAAGGCCAAAGAGGTGAGAAGGCTGGCCGAGCGGGTTATCCGTTTGGCCATCGACGGAGACCTCCACGCCCGGAGGCAGGCCTTGGCGGTTCTTACCGATAAAGGGGTGGTGAAGAAACTCTTTTCGGAGATCGGTCCTCGCTTCCGGGATAGAGGGAGTGGATTCACGCGGATCGTAAAGTTGGGGAAGAGACTCGGAGACGCTGCACCCGTTTCCATGGTTATGCTTACCGAACCTGCGGCTCCGGGAAAGAGGGAAAAGAAAGGGGCCGACAAGGCTCCTGCCAAGAAGGGAAAGGCCCCTTCCACCAAGGCAAAGGGGGAGAAGTCGAAGGAAAAGAGAGCCCAAGGCAAAGGGAAGAACAAAGCAGCAACTCAGGGCGAGTCCTCCGAGGAGAGGGGGCTACCTGAGGAGAAACGCAAAGGAAAGAGAAGAGGCTCAGCCAAGCAAAAGAAGGAGAGTACCGGGTCCCCTGAGTGATGAGGAAGGACCGGGATAGATCCGAATGGCGAGATGGGTGGGATGGATAGCATACGTCTTCTGGGGTCTTGGGTGCTTTCTTTTCTTTTTCTATCTCTTTTTTCCATACAGGGCTCTCGGCGGAAGGATCCTACACACCCTGGAAGAGCAAACCTCACTGGTGACTCGGCCCTCGGAGACCGAGAGGGATCTGTTCGGCATCCGCTGGGCCAGGGTCGAGGTGACGCACCCTCCTAAGGGAACATTCCCTCCTTTTGAGATCAGAGACTGGACTATCCGGTTCCATCCCCTATCGCTATTTGCAGGCAGGCTTTGCTTTACCTCCCAGGGGACCGTCATGGGCGGGACCTTTCGCGTCAAGCTGCTCGTTGAGAGAAGGGGACTTCAAGGACATCTGGAGTTGAAGGGGATAAGGGTGGACGGACTGTCTCTTCCCAGAACAGGGGGCGCGTCTTTGAGCTGTACCACCGGCGGCACGGTTTCCTGGCAGAAGAATGCCCTTGGGGTCAGCGGAGACTCCCGGTTCGGACTCGTCAAGACAAGGATCGAGAACCTCACGGTCTTCGGTGGCTCGGTGCCGGCTCTGGATTTGGGAAGCATCCAGGGAAAAGTGAGTCTAAGCGAGGGGAAGCTCGATGTGAAGGAGGTCACCGTCAAGGGGAAGGACCTCAAAGGAAGGCTCACAGGAGAGATCCTGTTGCAGAATCCCCTGCCGAGAAGCAGGCTGGCGTGCCGCCTGGAGATCGGTCTTTCAGAAGGCCTGGCCGACCGTTTTCCGGCGATCCGTGCAATCTATCGGGGCCTGGCCGGCAGGTCCGGGATCCTCGCCCTCAAAATCGGTGGGACCCTCGAGGTTCCTCGCGTCTTGCAGGTCAAATCAGCCCTCCCCGGTTCCCTGTTTGGACGGATTCTCGCCCATGCCTTTGCCGGATGGATTTGTGCCGGCAGGGCGTCTTCTTGTGAGGGCGTTGCTGCTCGAAAGGAGGTAGGCTAGGTTGTCGAGAACGGTGGTGAAGAAGACGCTCTTCACGATGAAACCTTCGGGCACGCGGATCTGAGCCGGCGCAAAGTTGAGGATCCCCCTTATTTCAGCCTCAACCATCTGGTCTGCCACTTTCTGGGCTTCCGAGGCCGGTGTGGTGATAATGCCGATTTGGATACCCCTCTCCCTGGCGATCTCCTTCATCCGGTCAGGGTGGAGAATCTCGATCGGTTTTCCGAGCTTCTCCGACACCCTTCCGATGACCCTGGGCGGATCTATGTCGAAGGCCGCTGCGATTTTATAGTTCTGCTTGAGGAAATCCTTGTACATGAGGAGGGAGGAACCGAGGTTTCCGATTCCCACGATGGCCATCCTCCATTCCTTGTCCAGACCGAGGATCTGTTTGATGTCGTGCATGAGTTCTGTGGCGTAGTATCCCACCCCCCGGATTCCGAACTCGCCGAAGTAGGCAAGATCCTTTCGGACCTGCGCTGCATTCACCCCGCATTGGGCGGCGAGCTGAGCCGAGGAGACGACTTTCTGGCCGTTCTGAATCAGGTGGTCGAGACATCGGGAATAGCGCGACAACCTTCTGATCGTAGCTTCGGGGACTTTCAGAAACTTCAATTTGTGCCTCCCTTCACAAGAGGAGTCCCAAAAAAAAGCCTTCTGATTCGAGGCTCATTCCCCTGCGGCCCTATCTCTGGCGGGATCCAACTCTTCCATCAAACCAGGGCAGAGCCATGACCTTACCTTTTTGGGGAGCCATTATAACCATGTTTTATCCGTTCCTGCAACCCGGAAAACGAGAGGCCCCCCCGCCCTTTCGAGGCGCATCTCTTTAAACTCCTTGATTCTTATGGATATTCCTGGATTATCGAGGGGCTCCGTTCCCACTTCCGGCTCTGAAGTCGGATCTTCCCACTCGGCTGGGCTCGCAAGGGGGTCTGCTCGACCTCAGGGGTTGCTCCGTCTCACTCTGGAACAAAGAGCAAACGTGGGATCTCCTTCGAAAACGAGGGAGAGAATGGATCAGAGCGCCCTTCCGAGTGCCATGAAGGTGGAGACGAGGGCCACACTGTAGGCCCCGATCAGGCCGGTCATGTAAAGGGCGAGGCCTGTCCCGTACGATCTTTCCTCCCTCTTGTCGCGGCGGAGGTTCTTGTAGATCACGAGAAAGGACCAGAAGATGCCCAGGAAGACGATCACGATCTGCAGGGGCCAGATGATGTTGAACCGGGCAAAGAGAAAGACGCCTTCTTGGGTGTGGCGGACGAGCTCGATGGAGAGGCTGTTTACGCCGGGAAGGTAGCGGAGTTGGTTGGCGAAATGGCCGCACAGGGCCAGGGGGATGAAGGCGAATAGGTATCGCAGAAAGGAGGCCGGTTCTCTCCTCCGGCCGGGCCGGGAAATGAGCCGTGCTCCCCAGAGCACGATCAGGGAGACCACCACGACGGCGATCATCAGGACGGTGAAGGGGGCCATCTCCCAGGCCGGAAGTAGAGGGAAAAGGCGTCCCATTGAAGATTGGAATCCGGGTAGGTCCGGGAGGACAACGGCAAAGACTAGCATGGCCAAAAGGATCGAAAAGAAAGCCTGGCCGGAGATGGGCTTCTCAACCGTCCAGAGTTCCTGACCCGGGGGCCTGAGATTTATGTGGACGGCTCGATGGGGGCAGTTCTTGACGCAGTATGTGCACACCCGGCAGCTCTGGTTATCCTCGAGAAAAAGGGCGTGTCTGAACATGGGGCACCCGTCCACTCTGCCACCCTTAAAGCACTCATGAGTGGTGCACTGGTTTAGACAGACATCTGGGTTGGCCCTCACCTCGAGAATGGAGGACATCGCGTAGATTCCGCACATGTTTCCCAGGGCACAGACATAGCGGCACCAGACCTTCCGGTCGAAGAAAAGGCTCATGACTACGGCTCCCCCGGTGATGGCGAGAAGCACGTATCCGGTTGATCTGGGAAAGGAATGGGCATTGGTCACCCGTTCGAGCCACAGGATCACCGCGAAAAGCAGGGCAGGGATCCAGAGTTCCGTCTTCTTGAAGAAACGGGGAAGGGGAAGCCGAAGGCTGACGAAATGCTGGATGGACCCGGATACGGCACCGATAGGGCATATGGCGCACCAGCTCCGTGCTGCGAAAAAGCAGAAGAGAAAGAGGGAAGGCCACCATACGGAAAGGACCAGGAGGTTTCCGAGATTCCCATGGCCGTCCTGCCTTCCAAGAAAGAGAGAGTAAAAGATTCCGGCAAAGAAAGCGACGGTTAGAAATCGCACGGCAAATGGGTAGACCTTACTCTGGAAGTAAGCCCAGACGAATCTGTTTCTGAGAAGGTTGTACCGGGCCGTCTGGGCATGTCGCGGGGGCCCGAGATAGATCTGGTCTGTGTCGATGGTGTCACCGGGAGCGAGGGCGAAGGCACGCTCCACCACGTTCTCCAGCTCGGCCACGTTGCCGGGATAGTCGTAGCTCAGGAGCCTGTTCATGGCCTCGGGAGTCACCGATTTGGGTCGAGCCTTGTTGCGTTTGGCGGTCTTGGTGACGAGATGATCGACCAGGGCCGGGATGTCCTTCTTGTGATCCCTCAAGGGGGGGAGCTCGATGGCGTTCTCTGACAGGATCTCATGGAGTTCCCTGTAGAACCGGCCGCTCCGGACCATCCGGGCCAGGTCTTTCTCCGAGGTTGCAATCACTCTCACATCGACCCTGACGACTTCCTCCCCGCCGAGGCGGCGGAACTCTCCACTGAAGATGAAGTCGGCGAGCATCCGTTGGCTGTCCCTGGGCAGGCGGTCTACGTTCTTAAGCAGGAGGGTACCCTTATGGGCGAGTTCCACGTAGCCGAGCCGTCGAGCCGTGGCTGAGGGGATGGCTCCCCTCTCGTGGCCGAAGAGTTCAGATCCCCATGCTTCCTCATGGATGTTTTCGCAGAGGACGGGAATAAAGGCCTCGTCCCTTCTCGGGCTCTTCTTGTGGATGTTTCTCGCCACGAGTTCCTTGCCCGTGCCGTGCTCCCCCTGGATCAGAACGGGCCGGTTGTTGGATGCGGTCCTGTCGATGAACTCGAAGACCTCCCGCATCTTTCTCGAAGGGCCGACGAGCTCGCTGTACTGAAACTCCTGTTCGTGATGGAGGAACCAGTTGAAGGCTATCTCCTTGCCCCTGGCGGTCTCAACCTGTTCCCTCACGCTCCGGAGCCTTTCGGAGAGCAGGTCGATGAAGTATCGGTTCAATGATGGATTATCCCGTAGAACCTCATCGAAATGCATCTTGAAGAGAACGAGAACCTCCGTCTTCTCCATGGCCCTTGTGGTGACGGCGCTCGGTTCGCCCGTGAGGAGAGACATTTCCCCGAAGTAGTCACCAGGGAGATACTCGCCCAGGGAGGTTTCTGCTCCCTCCTCGTTGATCTCCAAGGCCTGGACCCGACCGGACCTGACCACATAGAGGCACGCCACGGGAATATCTTTCTCGGTAATGGTGAGTCCCTTGGGTATCTCCTCGAGGAGAAATCGGGAGGAGATCTTCTCCCTTGCCTCGTCGGACAGAGAACTGAAGAGAGGAACGGTTTTCAAGAACCGGCTTATCTGATGGGTTTCCTCGTACAAAGGGCCTTCTTCCTTTCCGGGTTTCGGAGGCCGGAGAACCGCCCGATCCGACCCCGAGCAGGATCCTCTAAATTATATCCTACTCCATCACCCCCTCTCCAGGGCAGGCCTGTACGATCGAAAAGGCGGGGGGAGAACACGCAGGCGGCTGCAGGCGAAGAGGGTGCCGGCGCCGAGACGGTTCTCTGATCTCCGAAAGGGATATCCCGCCGCGAGGCGAGAAGACCTCCGGTGCAAAATCGAGGCGGCAAGCCCGGATAGCCGACCCCGCTACTTCAGCGTCTTTAGCTTTTTCCTTGCGATTTCGGCCTGTTCGGTTTTGGGGTACTTCTTGACCAGGTCTTGCAGGATGATCCTGGCATCGATTCGGTCACCCAGCTCGAGAAAGGCGAGCCCCTGCTTGAGGATCGCGTCCGGCAGCTTGTTGCTGTCCGGATGCTTCTTGATTACCTCTTCGTAGGCGAGAATCGCAGCCTCGTACTGGTGTCTCCTATACGCTATTTCTCCGATCCAGAACTGGGCGTTGTCCGACAGAGGAGTGTCGGGGTGGTCTTTCAGAAAAGAGAGAAAGAGTTTTTTCGCCTCGTCGAGATTTCCCTCCTTGAAGGCCTGATATGCCTCCTGATACCTCTTTTCCACATCCGGAGACGCCTTGCCGGGTAGGCCTTCAGAGGGTAAGGGTTGCTTCGCCTGGACAGCCGGAAGGGGTTCGGCCTCTTGGGAAGGGGGAGGAGGCTGTGCCGGGGTTTCTCCGGCCGCCTCGGCGGCAACCGCCAACTGATCGAGCTTCGCCTCCATGGCGCTGATCTTCATCTCGAAGTCCTTCTCGAAGTCATCGAGCCTCTTCGATATCCTCGCCACGAGGTTCTGGTTGTCCTCGATGCCCGCCCTCATGCTGATCAGATCCCTCTTCAGGTTTTCCAGCTCGACCTCGACATCTGCTTGGGCCTTGCGGGCTTGGAACGCTGCTGCCGGCTGGGGCGATACAGGGGTCCTCTGGGCCCTGATCTCCTCTTGAAGGGAATCGATCTGCTTCTGGAGGGTGTTGATATCCCTTCTGATATACTTCGCATCTTGAGAGACACATCCACTCAGCAAGAACAGCAGGGTGGATAGAAACAGTAAGGGAAGAGATAGACTGTGCCGTTCCACCTCACACCTCTCACGTGGGTTCGGAACCGAGGCGATGCCTCCGCCCCGGTTGCCTCACCTGGAAAGAATCACGAAATGGGCCCTCCGGTTCTTTGCCCAGGCCTCCTCGTTGTGTCGCGGGTCGATGGGAAGCTCCTCTCCGTAGCTGATCGTTGCGAGCCGATGGGCCGGAACACCCAGAGAGACGAGGTACTTCTTCGCGCTCAGGGCCCGCCGTTCGCCCAGGGCCAGGTTGTACTCGTTGGTGCCTCTCTCGTCACAATGGCCCTCTATCTGGATTTTTGCCCGGGGGAACTTGAGGATAAACTCGGCGTTCTTGGCCAGTATCCCCCTCGCTTCGGGTGAGAGGTCGTAACGGTCGAAGGCGAAGTGGATATCGTGGAGCATGGAACTCTCGAGGACCTCGCCTTCAATGCCTGGATAGGTCTTGGTTTCGAGGCTGGCCTCGATCTGCTCCTGTTCCCTCGCGGCCTCGGTCTCTCCGGGGGGTTTCTCTTCCTTTACGACCTCTTCGCCTTGTCCTGCCCCCTCCGGTCCTGGCTCTATGATAGCCCCCTTTCGGCAACCTGTAAATAGAAAGGCGGTAAGGCCTATCAAGACAAGAGAAACTGCGATTCGCTTCGGCATTCTCTTTCCTCCTTCCGGGTTCGTCCCCTTTGCCTACTCCATCCTGGGAGACCAGCTGGGCTGTGTCTCTCCTCCTTGGTTCCGGGTGAGTTGCCGCTGGTTGGTGCCGTTGGCGTTCATGACAAAGAGGTGGGGATTTCCCAACCTGGTTGAACTGAAGGCGATATAACGCCCATCAGGTGACCACACCGGGTCTTCGTTGCTTCCTGCCCCCGAGGTGAGCATGAGGTTCTGCGAGCCGTCCGGCCTTATGGTGAGGATGTCGAATCCACCGTCGAGTCTGCCGCAGTAGGCAATGCGGTCTCCCCGGGGAGACCAGTCAGGAGAGGCATTGTAGGTGCCGTTGTAGGTGAGTCGAACCGTCTTCTTTGAGGCGAGGTCCATCACGTAGATCTGAGGGCTCCCTGTCCGATCGGAGACAAAGGCGAGTTTCTTGCCGTCGGGGGACCACGTGGGAGAAGCCTCATTATAGCTCGTATAGGTCACCCGGACAAGATTAGATCCGTCCCGGTTGACCAGGAAGATGTCTGAGCTTTGTCCCTTTCTCATCATGAGGGCAAGCCTGCTGCCGTCGGGAGACCAGGCGGGTGCTGCATTCAACCCCGCAGCGCCGAGAAACAGACGTTGCCTTCTTTCGGCCACGTCGATAAGGTAGAGGTCCGGGTTTCTCCGCTTGAAGCAGGTGAAGGCGATGATTCTTCCGCCCGGCGACCATGCCGGGGAAAGATTGATCGACCCGTTGGCGGTTATCTGAGTCGGGTTCCGGCCGTCGAAATCGATGGTGTGGATCTCCTTGTTTCCCGTAGGCCTGGAAACATAGGCGATTTTTGTCTCCAGGACCCCCCTTTCACCGGTAACCTGGGCGATTATGTCGTTCCCCATTCGATGGACTATCTTTCGAACTCCCCCAGCGTATCCCCGGTAACGGCCGGTGGTCAGGGTTCTTTCGATAAGGTCGAGAAAGGAGAAGTGGACGTTTATCCGGTCGCCCTCCCGGAGGACCGTACCCCAAACGAGGGCTTCCGCTCCGGTGGCGAGCCAGTCGCGGTAGTCTTGCTCGGAGAACCGCTGCTTGGCCCGAAGTTGTGGGAAGTCATCAGGCTCGATTATTTCAAACAGCCCGGATATTGTCAAATCGTTAAGAAGAACGGCGTGAATCGATCGTGCCATGTTAC
This sequence comes from Deltaproteobacteria bacterium, assembly GCA_019308905.1. Taxonomy (NCBI): domain Bacteria; kingdom Pseudomonadati; phylum Myxococcota; class Myxococcia; species Deltaproteobacteria bacterium. Next base: position 24,163 of record JAFDHF010000026.1, on the reverse strand, counting down.
TGGAAAGGGGTGACAGATCCTCGAACTCCGTGATGGCTATTGGAAAAGGACGGAAAGTCGGGCTTCCGATGTCGATGTAAACCTTGCCTAGTGCCGTGTTGGGAAGGCCCAACATGGAGGCCAGGACAAGGATCAAAAGACCTCTTCTCATTTACACTCCTACGAACTCAGGCCGATGGTGACCTCCAGTCTGCTCTCCTTCAACTCTTTGGGGAAGGGGGGCAGGGGAGTAGACCGTTTTACGGCCCGCACCGCATATTCGTCAAACAGGGCGTTGCCCGAGGGTTTTTCGATGACGATCTTGGAGATCCTCCCATCCCTGAGGATTTGAAGGCCGATGTCCGTCGTCAGAATCCCGACATCTTCCATCTGGTTCTTGAGGAGGCTCCAGTTGGCCTGGATGTGGCTGGCAATCGTATCGAAGTAAGCGTTTCTCTTGGCCTCGATGATTCTCGAAGCCTTCGGTTTCTCCTCCTGGATCCTCTCACGGGAAGCCATCTTCTTCTTTATCGCATCGATTGCCCTCTGAACGCTCACCCTGGGTGCCTTCCTCGGGGGCTGCTTCTCTGTCACCCGGGGTTTCTTGGGCCTCTTCGCCTGAGAAGCCGTCTTCTTTTTGGGCTTAGAGGGTTTACGGGGGAGGGGTTTCTTCTTGTCAACCTCCACGGCAGGCCTTTTCGGCTCGGGTTCTTTCTGGACCAGCAAAGAGACTTGGTATACAGGCGTATAGTGTTCCTTCGCTGACAAGAGAGAGAAAACCATCAGGGAGACGATAGCCACAAGGTGGATCAGAAGCGAAATGCCCAGTGCCTTATGAATGATCTTCATGTGACCCGGCTTTCAACGGGCGCCCTTCGGCTGCCGCTCCGTCTGAAAAGAGATCTTCCCCCATGCAATCAATGTACCGGGGAGGAGGGGTTCAGTCAACCCTACATGGCCAGATAGGCCTTCCTGACGTGGTCGTTTCCCATGAGATCCCTGCTCTCCCCCTTCATGACGATTCTGCCGTTTTCCATCACGTAACCACGGTGGCTGATCTGGAGGGAGAAATAGACCTTCTGTTCCACCAGCAGAATGGTGACCCCCCCTTGGTTGATCTTCCTGATGGCCTCGAAGATCCTGGCGACCAGCATCGGCTCGAGCCCGAGAGAGGGCTCATCGAGGAGGAGCAGGTCAGGCCGTGCCATGAGGGCCCTACCAAAGGCGAGCATCTGTCGTTCCCCCCCGCTGAGGGTTTTCGCCTTCTGGTCCCTTCTCTGCTCGAGGCTGGGAAAGAGGTCGAATACCTCCTCAAGGGATTCCTCCCTCTGCCTCCTCGCCTCTCTGTTCCAGGAGCCTATTTTCAGGTTGTCCAGTACGGACATATCAGGGAATATTCTAGAACCTTCCGGTACCACGGCTATCCCCAGGTTGACCGTCTCTTCCGGGGAGAGTCCCCACAGAGGTCTGCCCCTGAAGTAGACTCCGGATCCATCCTCCCCGGGAGCCGGGCGGACCAGATTGACGATAGTGTAGACAAGGGTCGACTTTCCCGCTCCATTGGGGCCGATGACGGTCACGATCTCCCCCTGTTTCACCTCGAGGGAGACATCCCAAAGGACCTGAACATCCCCGTAGAAGACCTTTATGTTTCTCACGCTCAACATGCCTTTGTACCCAGATAGGCCTCTATGACCCTTTCGTCTCGTGCCACGGCCTGGGGAGGTCCATCGGCGATCTTCTCTCCGTGGTCGAGGACCATGACCCGATCAGAGATCCCCATGACCGCTCTCATGACGTGTTCAACCACTATCAGGGTTCGTCCTCGACGGTGGATCTCCCTCAGCAGGTCGAGGGCTTCCTCGACCTCGGTAGGGGTGAGTCCTGCCATGTTTTCGTCGAGAAGGATGATTCCTGCCCCGGTTGCCAGGACCCGAGCCAGTTCCATCCTTCTCCTGTCGGCCACGGTGATCGAGCCGGGCAGGCCGTGTCTTGCCTTTTTGAGACCCACAAAGTCGAGAATCTCCTCGGCCTCTTTTCGGGCTTCCCGGAGGGAGAGGCCCTTGCCGTAAAGCCCTCCCATGGCAACGTTTTCCAGCACCGACATTGCATAGAAGGGCCGTGTGATCTGGGAGGTCTTGGCAATACCCAGACGACAGATCTCGTGGGCCTTCTTTCCAGAGATCACCTCGCCCCTGTAGGAGATCTGCCCCTCACTCGGTGGATACACCCCCGCAATGACGTTGAAGAGCGTCGTCTTACCGGCGCCGTTGGGGCCGATCATACCGAGGATCTCCCCCTCCTGGAGGGAGAAGTCCACACGATCGACCGCTCTCAGTGCTCCAAAGGACTTGGTGACCCCTTTACCCTCGAGAATCTTCATGAAGATCCTCCTCACCGGAGACACACGATCCAGACAGGGAAGCCGGATCCTTCCGTCAAGACCTGGCGTGACGAGACAAGCTCTTCAAGGTCCCCATGATGCCCTGGGGCATGAACATGACGATCGCCAGGATGATCGCTCCAATGAGCACCATGTATGCATAGATGAATCTGGCCCAGAGGGTCTCCTCGACGATCGTCAAGAAGAAGGCTCCCACCACGGGGCCGAAGAGGGTCCCCATGCCGCCCAGAAGCGTCATGATGACCATATGGACGGTAATATGCACACTGAAAACATCCTGAGGTGTAATGTAGGTTATCCAGTACGCATAGATCCCCCCGATGCCTCCGAGAAGAAAGGCGCTGGTTCCGTACGCCCTGATCTTTATGGCCCGGGTGTTGATTCCGGTTATCTCCGCCGTATCCTCTGCCTGGCGGATGGCCCTGAGGGCATATCCGAATTTTGAATACTCGACCCAGAGAGTCACCCCCATGGTAGCCAGTGCGGCCGCGAACATGGAGTAGTAGAAAAAGAGGTTGGTCGGACCGAGGGGAAGAGTGATCCCGTGGCTCCCGCCGAAAGAGTCGATCCCCAGGAGGCGATCCATTTCGAGGAGGATCTGCTTCATAGCCTCTGCAAAGGCGAAGGTGGCGATGGCGAAGTAGGCTCCCCGCAGCCTGAGGGTGGCGGCGCCGATGGGGAGGGCGATCGATGCCGCAGCAAGGGCGCTCATGGGGATGCTGGCACAGAAGGGGATTCCGCATCTGGTCATGAGAATGGCGGTTGTATAACAGCCGATGCCGAAGTAAGCCACAGGGCCGAAATCGATATAGCCCGTGTAGCCTGACATGAGGTTCCAACATCCGGACAGGGCGATCCACATGAAGACCAGGGTCAGGAGCCGGAGAGCGTATCCGGACCCCCAGAAACGGGGAAGCAGAGCCAGAAAGAGGAGTGCAGCCCCGGACAAAGCATGGAGTCTCCAATCGATTCTACCCATGGCAATCCCTTTACTCAACGATTCCCCTGCCTACAATCCCCGCAGGCCTGACAACCAGTGCGGCGAAGAGCACGACGAAAGTCAAAGCCATAGAGAGCCCAGCACTCAAAAACGTCGCCGTGAAGGACTGGAGCACACCCAGTATCATTCCTCCGATCAGGGCACCGGGGATATAGCCCATCCCTCCCAGCACGACTACGCAGAAGGCGATGAGGGTGTACTCCATACCCATGAAGGGGAAGATGACGAAGTAGGTGGAGACCAGAGATCCGGAAAGTCCCGTGATCCCTGCTCCAAGACCGAAGGTCATGGCATAGACCCTGGCAACGTCGATCCCCACGAGCCGTGCCATCTGCTTGTCCTGGGCCGTGGCTTGGATTGCCCGGCCCATATCGGTCTTGTGGACGAGACAGTAGAGCAGCCCCACCATCACCAGGGCGATGCCGAAGGTCGCCAGCCGGCCGCAAGGAACAACGAGGCCGGCCACGCTGAAATTGATACCCGAATAACTCGATGTCACGGTCCTGAAGTCGGCCGTCCACCAGAGAAGCGCCACGTTTGCAATCACCAAATGGATGCCGAAGGTGACAAGGTAGGACATGATGGGAGGCTCTTCGATGACCCTGTTGATGATGAAGCGCTGGAGAAGATATCCCAGTGCGAAGAGGACTGCAAAGGAGACGGGGATCGTCAGAAAGGGGTCGAAGCCGAAGAGATAGAATATCCAGTAAGTTATGAAGGCCCCCACCATGACAAGCTCCCCGTGGGCCAGGTTTACCACACCCATGACGCCGAAGATCAACGAGAAACCCGCGGAAAAGGCAGCGTAGATTCCCCCTAGCAGGATTCCGTTAACAAGGGCCTGACCGATTAGAGTTCCCATGGGCACCGTCCTGTTAAACGTCCTTGCAGGTTACTCTGGTTCGCCTGCCTTCGACTTGGTTCGGATCGAGGATGTTCAAATCGTTCGGGTTGTTCAAAACGTCGAACCCGAGTCCGGATCTCGCTCAACCCGAGGCCTGCTAAGCCTCCATGTTTTACATGTCGAACAAAGGCGAAGCCGGTAGAACAAGCAAAGCGCTTGAACGGCTCGAACAATTGAGGCCCGTCGAACGAGCGAAACGGCCGAATCCTCTCAGGAAGGGGCTACCTCTCCTTCCACGGCTTGAAGGGAAGTCTCGGCGGCGCCTCTGCCACTTCTGCAGGAAATACGGTGACCCGTCTGCCGTCCTGTATCTGTATGGCCACCGGCGGATGGGCGACGTTGGCCCCGTCCTGCCCGAACCGGACACGACCGTAGAAGGTCTCCACGTCCATCCTGTAGAGTTCCTCCATGAGGCCAACCCGGTCCCTGTCTCTAACAGGTGGAGTGATTCCGAGGTTCTGAAGGGCAATCTGCTGGACCACGGCGGCAGCAGAAGCGGCTGCCTCGACATAGTCCGGAGCACGGCCGTAGAGGTCGGTGTAGAGTTTGTTGAATTCCCCGGCCGTACCGAAGACCGGCCCCCGGTAAGGGAGATTCGGGGTCCATTCAGAGGCGGCCACGGCGTACTCGGCATCCCTGCCGAGCTGTTTTACAAAGTCAGGAACGGTCGGGCCGTAGCTGAAGGCCACGAGTCTTGGAGAGAAATCTATCTCCTTGAGAGCCTTCATGGTCTTTATGGCCACCATGAGATGAGACCCCACAAGAAGGACGTCAGGGGCCTTATGTTTCACCTTTATCAGCATGGAATTGTAGTCGGTCAGGCTGAGCGGGAAGAGTTCGTAGTGTATCACCCGGAGTCCGTTGGGAGGGGCGTATTTTCTGTATCCCTCACAGGCGAGGGAAGTGAAAAGGATATCAGCGCCCACAATGGCCGCTGTCAGCGGTCTGGGTTTCATGGCCTGGACGATATCCACACACCCTTTGACCTCCTCGGTGGCCTTGCCGAGGGTCGAAAAATAGTACCTAAAGCCCCTTTCGAAGAGCTTGTTCGACGAGGCGCCGCCGCTGATCATGGGATACCTGTATTTCTCGGCGACGGCGCTGGCGGCAAAGACCTGACTGCTGCCGTATCCTCCCAACAAGAGGTCCACGCGGTCGTCGGTGATCAGTTTCTCAACGAGTTTCGCGCTGGTTGAGGGGGTGCTCTGGTCGTCGTAGAAAACGAGTTCTACAGGGTATCGATTCCCTCTGACCAGGATTCCTCCCTCGCCGTTCACCTTCCGGGCCCAGACCTGATAAGCATCCCTTACCATGGCACCCGCCTTGCCGAAGATTCCAGTGAGGGCGACGGCAAAGCCGATTCTGAATTTTTCGGCTGCCAGAGCCCCTCGCGGGTACCCGGTCCATGACGTGGCCAGAATCGCCGTAACCATACTGCCCACCAGAAATCCTCTGATCCTTCTCTGCTTCACTGCTTTCTCTCCCTTCTTGATTCTCTCAGATAGAGGTCGGGACAATCAATGGACCAGAAAGCGGCAGGAAGCCACGCTGCCTCCCCCTCCTTCCTCTCCCTCCTATCCCGTCCTCAAAATTTGGAGGATATTGGAGGGCTTGTCAAGGGATCTGACTCCTAGGTCTTTCCACTTTTCGATGAATGTTCTCGCAAGTCGTTAACCTTGTGCCTGTTTCTCTCTTTGAAAGGGTGCAACCTCGTCGCCCTTTCTAGGCAGGCGGGGTGGACTTTTTCGGACTCCACGGGCGGGCAGTCCCTCTCCCTTGCCCCAAAAGGGGGAATGTTTTGAGAATAACCCCTTGAGTCTCCGGTCCATATAGGGGATGATACAGAAAGAGTCTGCGAGGGATGATCCGCGACATCTGGGAGAACAGATCGAGTGGGGAAGGAGGAGATCTTGAGAGACCGAATTTCGGCTGTCCTGCTGACCACGGTGATCGTCCTCTATATGGCTGCAGGAGGGATTTATGACTTCGCTCTGGGGATGATGCGACAGGTCAGCCTGGTCTTTCTCGGGCTCATGGTCCCTCTCTTCTTTCTACTGAGGCGAAAGGACCGTGCTTCGGCCATAGAAAAGGCCATGTTGGGCTACATCGCCCTGGCCGCTTTTGGCTTCTGGCTTTGGCCTCGCTTCCTGGGTGTAATTCTGGCCGGCTACCCCCTTGTTTCTCTTTACGCGGTCTTGCTTGTCACCGTTGTCGTACCGCCTCTGCTCGGACGCCCTCCCTTCACGGAGCACTTTGCCAGAAAGAGGACCCCCCCAGAGGTCTGGCAGACAGAAATCTTCAGGCGGGTCAATCTCCACATTACCTGGGCCTGGGCAACGGTTTTTGCCGCCTGTGGTCTTGCGGCTCTGGCTCCGGCCGTCTTGCCGGCCCTCGACACCCCCTTGGGGGGGATTCTCTTCCGGGGCGCCATACCCCTGGGTTTGCTTTTGGGCGTGGGGCTCCCTCTGACCAGGTACTATCCGGACTACTACCAGCGAAAACTCGGCCTGGAGCCGATGGGGCCCGACGGAGCAAAGGGACGCGGGGGCCGGAATCCGACTCTCGGATCCAAGCCACTACGGATCAAGGAGGAGACCATGGCAGATAGACCGAGTCTGGTTGCAGTGAACGGATCGCCCCATGCCGGGATTGGAAACACTTCCATGATGATCGAGATGTTGCGGGAACCGCTTTCGGCAGAGGGGTTTGAGCTCGATGTGATCCATCTGGCCGACAATAGAATCGAGTACTGTGTGGGGTGCGGCCGCTGCCTTGAGAAGGGGAAGTGCTGGCACCAGGATGATCACGCCTGGATTGTCGGAAAGCTCCTGGAGGCAAAGGGGATCATCCTCGCCTCACCGGTGTATTTCATGCACGTAACCGCCCAGATGAAGGCTTTCCTGGATCGGTCCTTGGCTTTCGGCCACAGGCCTCGCCCCACCTGGAAGCCTGGCCTTGCCGTCTCGGTCTCCGCCGGCATGGGTGAGAGCTCGGTGGCCGATTATCTGGCCGGATTGCTCAGAGTCTTCGGGGGTTTCCCCGTGGGCACGCTCACGGCCATCGCAGTGGCGCCGGGAGAATTCCTGGGGAAAGAGGCGGTAACGGCTCGTGCCGAGGATCTGGCCAGGGATTTGGCCAAGGCGCTGAAGGAGGAGCGCCGCTACCCGGCCACGGACCGGGACCTTCTCTTCTATCAGTTCATGAGCAATCTCGTGCGAGATCACAGGGGGTTCATGAAGGCGGACTACAGGCACTGGCAGGAGCTGGGTCTTTTCGACGGTTTTGAGAGCTATGTTCGGCAGGGCTTTGCCCGTGGCCCATACGATCCTGAGCTGAGAAAGGCCTGGATCCGGGGCCTCATATCAAAGCAGAAGGAGGAGGGCCATATGTCTTCGCAAAAGGAGGATTCGCCCTCATCCCCTTCCGGCCCGCATGCAGCCAAGAGCTGCAGGGACCTACTCCGAATGATGCCGCTTGGGTTCAAACCCGAGGCGGCAGGGGGACTGGAGGCCGTCTACCAGTTCGAAGTGAGCGGCCCGGAGGATTTCACGGCGCACCTCGTGATCGCCGACGGCAGATGCACCTATCACGACGGTCCAGCCCAGAGGCCTGACGTAACGGTCAGGACACCTGGTGATGTCTGGCTTGCCATTGCCAGAGGCGAGCTTGACGGCAGGAGTGCTTACTTCAGTGGCAAGTACAAGGCCGAGGGCAAGATCGGCCTGCTGGTCAAGCTGGCCGAGATGTTCTGACGGCCTGGTGTTCGCCTTCTCCGGGGTCGCGCCCAGGAAGGCCCCTGCTCGGCCTCGGGGGGCGCCCCAATGCTTCCGCAATCTCGGTCTGGAACAGGGGGCTTGCTCGAAATGGGGCAGGTGTCCGGTGGGGATAGGGTTGACAAAGAGTCATATAGAACTTATAGATTTAGATAGCACGAAAGAAATTTTATTTGTCTAAAAAGGACCGGATCCATGGGCGGCAGGGTTGCGCTTAGTGCTAGTCTTGAAAGCTATCTAGAAGCCATCTCCTTGATTCTCGCCGAAAAGCAGGCCGTGCGAGCCAAGGATATTGCTCAGCGTCTTGGAGTGAACAACTCCTCGGTGACCGTTGCTCTCCGTTCCCTCGCAGGGAAGGGCCTGGTGAACTATGCTCCCTACGATGTCATCACCTTGACAGCAGAGGGACAGAGGGTCTCTGAGGACGTGATCCAGCGGCATAAGGCTCTCCGGGACTTTTTTGTGAAGGTGCTCTTGATAGACGAAGAACTCTCCGACAGAGCCGCCTGCGAGATGGAGCACGCCCTGCCCCGGGAGATTCTGGTTCCCCTGACCGAATTTGTGGGGTTTGTGGAACGTTGCCCGCAGTGCCTCGAGGAGTTTCACCATGAAGAGTCCCGCAAGAAGGCGGGAAGATAGGGGCCGGCCCCCCCTTTTTTTGAGGAATTGTTTTTACGAGGCAAAAATTGTTTGATGACTCTAAAAACCTGCTCTCTGGGAAGAGAGGGTGGGAGGTGTGGTCCTACAAGGCGTGGGAGGTACCGGCATGAATCTCGAGACGCTCAAGAGAGAGATCGAAGAGTTGCCCAGAGGGGATAAAGTGGTGCTCCTCACTCAGGTCATGCCCGTTCTCTGCCGTGAGCTTCTTGGAGACGAGGCATGCAGGGAGCAGATGAAGGAAGTCTTTGGTATCGACTGTGTGAGGGAGCTGGCCGAGAGATTTGAGGCGGCAGTTTAGGTCCGGCGCGTGGAACTGCCCGAAGGGGAAGAGGTTCCCGTGGGGAAAGTCGGGTCTTATGACCGGGCGCCGGGAGTTGACGGCATCTGTATCGTCCTTGTCTAGGAAGGAGGATTTGCCATGGAGGAGGTATCGCTCAACTATCGAGAAATGCAGTGGGAGGAGGCAAAGGGTTACCCCCCGGGAACCCTGATGAAAGTGCTGCGCCAGGATGAGAAGGGAGAGCCCTTGACTATTATCCTCAAATTGGCCGAGGGGTTTGACATGGAGGGGCATTCCCATATGGGTACAGAGCAGCACTTCGTTATCGAAGGGGAGTATATGAGCGAGAATCGCACCTATGGAGAAGGTTCCTACCGGCTGATTCCAAGGAAGGCGACGCACGGGCCCTTCAAGTCGGAAAAGGGAGCAGTGATTCTCGTTGTTTGGGACGAGAAGTAGTACTCGCCGTCCGGATTTTGACAGGCCCGGGGGTCCAGAGGACAGGGCCAGGCCTGTTTCTGGATTCGAGTGATTGACGGTCCAGGGGCAGAAGGGAGATGCCGTGCCTCACGGGGCCTTGCCCGGTCCATGATGGAAGAAGACCCAGGGCCCCTGGAGAAACCATGGGGAGAGGATTCAGTCAGGGGTGACGGAATTCCCTTGACGCCCGATGTGGAGAGAGCTGGAGATGCCGTAGCCGGGGACTCCAGTGGAAATGATACGAGAGGAAAGGAGACAATCGATGGAAGGCGACGTTTTGATTCATGTGACAGACCAGGAATTCGAAAAGGAGATTCTCCAGTCGGAGATTCCGGCTTTGGTTGATTTCTGGGCTCCCTGGTGCGCACCCTGCCATATGGTTGCCCCTGCCGTGGAAGGTGTGGCCAGGAAGTTCACCGGGCGGATCAAGGTGGCCAAGATGAACGTGGATGAAAATCCAGTTACACCCGGGAGCTATGAGATAATGGGGATCCCGACTCTCATCCTCTTCAAGAACGGAGAAGCCGTTGATCGAATCATCGGGGTTGCGCCCCAGGCACGCCTTGAGGGTCTTGTTGAGAAGGTCCTGGAAGCAACGCCCTAGGGTTGGGATTCCTGGCATGGATGGATTTGTCAGGCTTGCGCTCCTGTGGGGTGGTCTCGCGAATCGGAAGGAGTGAATCATCTTGAGATTGTGGAAGTTCGGCGGGAAGAGACCACGGGCGGAGAAGGGGCCTGGGGATTCGGATCATAAAGGGCGTGATGGGCAGCGGGTCGAGATCAACAGACTCTTTGAAGTTGTCAGGTATGGAGACCTGTGGGAAGTCCTCTGCAAGGAGGATAGAGTATCGACCCTTTGCGGGGCATTCTACATCCTCTATCTGAGAAATATCCACAGAATCCTCCTGATCGATGCAGGATTCATAAGGCACGCGACAGAGATCACGGAGGTTTTCGGAGGATTTGAGGAACAGTTCGGTGTCGGTTTGGAGGGAGTGATCGCGGTGCTCTGCACCCACCTCCATGCGGATCACCTGGGCAATCCGGAATGGTTTCCGCGAGCCACCTACTATGCCCATGAGGAGGCCGTGCGGCTCCTCCGGGAGAATCCTGGCAAGGCGCTCTACAAGGATTTCCACTATGACAACGGCGAGGTTTCGATTACCATAGGGGACGAAGTGGAAGCCCTGACAAGAATAATAGAGGACATGGAAAAAGCCGGGAGGAACTGGATACAGACACTGCCCCAGTGTCCATACGCCGACAGGGGTCTCCTCATCGACCTTGTGAGACACTACCCCGGGCTTAGATGGGGGAAGACGGCCGGTCATGCGGCAGGACACTGTTCGTTTATCCTCCATCTGCCCCAGCCGAGTGACTCGTCCGACAGGGAGAATCCGCCCTATTACAGGCACTTCTTTCTAGGGGACTGTCTCTCACAGGATCAGTCCCCGGGAGCCGACGGCAAGAATCTGGGCCGGCGCTGGATCAGGTCCTTCGGGCTCAATCAGCTCCGGAGATCGTACTCGATTCATCCTTCTCACAGGCTCTCGGGCCGTGTTGATGGGAACCGAAATAGGAGGGCGGGATAGGTGGTCCTGCGGGAAGGGCAGAAGCGACGAGCCGGGTGCCGAGGAAGAGGGGGGGGCCGGCGTGTTGCGCCTTGCAACAGTACGGTCCGGAGCGAGGTTGCGGTTTGCAACGTTACCGGTCCGGTCGGGTATGGGCGGCCTTCTGAACAGGTGGCGAAAGACATTAGATATAAACAGGTTACGATCGATCCGGACATGCAGCTCGTGTTGGCAAGATTATTGCCACAATGATCAAAGGGGGGAAGGCAAGAAAGTCCGAGCAAGGGGCATCCCTGCCGCAGCTCCTGAAGGGGGGATGGCTATGAGGTGCTCCCGTTGCGGGAAATGGATTCGATCCTCTGAGGCATACAACTACGGCGGCGAGTCTCTGTGCGAGGATTGTTACATGGACATACTGAGCCCGCCGCGGGTGTGCGATCCCTGGGCTGTCCATTCGGCCCAGACCCATCTGAAACACAGGCACGGGCCGGTGGAGCTGACAGAGCTCCAGCAGAGAATCATCGACTTTGTCAGAGCAAAAGGTAGAGCAACCGCTGAGGAGATAGCAACGGCCCTGGAGATTTCTCAGCCTCAACTCATAAGAGAGTTTGCCTCGCTCCGCCACATGGAGTTTCTGAGGGGGGTCAGGGAGAACGGAAGGGTGTACTTCACACTCTTCCCCGAGTCCAAGGCCGGGCGCTGAGGTTCGGGATGGTGAGACACGACTATTACGACGTGCTGGGTCTCTCCCCCTCTGCATCCGGCGAGGAGATCAAGAAGGCGTACCGGAGGCTGGCCCTTAAGTATCATCCTGATCGCAATTCCGGAAGCCGGGAGGGAGAGGAGCGGTTCAAGGAGGTCAGCGAGGCTTACGCGGTCCTGAGTGATCCGCAGAAGAGGAGGGACTACGACCGGTCCCGCAGGGGGTATGAGAGGGCCTACGGGAGGGAAGATGCCTTTGGGGATTTCGACTTCTCCTCTCTTTTCCGCGAGTTCGGGCTCCGTTTCGATGAGGATATCCGGGCGAGGTTCTTCTGCCGGGGGAGAAAGGGCGGATGCGGCCGGAGAAGGGCCAGGTTTCTCAGAAGGGAGTTCGAGAGACCGTGGTCCGTGTTTGAGAACAGTACGGTCCACGATCTTCCTCTGAGTGCCGGGGAGGCGTTGGCCGGTACCCAGAGAGAGATCCTGGTGAGAAGTGGATCCGAGTACAGGCGCTACCTGGTGCGTATCCCTGCGGGCGTCAGGATGGGCACGTTGATCCGTCTGCCCGTGGAGGAACGGGACGGGCGTCATCAGGTCTATCTCAGGGTGAAGCTTGTGGACGGCGAATGAGAGAAACGGATTCGGTGCGGCAGGGGGAGGATCCCGGGGCCTGCCGGACCATCAGATCTCCGTTTGAGAGAGGTTTCTGAAGCCGGGATTTCAAAGAGGTGGGCGGCAAACGTCGATCGGCCCTCCTTTTTTTGGGCTCCGAGATTTTGCCCTATCAAAAAATTTTTGGTGGCTCTAAGCCAGGGCGGATTCCTCTTTTGCCCGGGGCGGGCTGCTACTCGCCCGATGGAGGGCTAGCCGCTGGTTGGGGTCGGCCGGCAGGTCTTCGTGGGGACGTGGATGGACCTCGAGACTCTTGCTATGGAACTACTGGAAGAGCTCGGTATAAGGGCGGGGCAGAAGGTGCTCGACTTCGGGTGTGGCTCCGGAACCTATGCGATTCCAGCCTCGAGGATAGTAGGACAAGGGGGCAGGATATACGCTTTGGACAGGGATCAACTGGCTCTGGACGAGGTGGCCCAGAGGGCGGACAAGGCCGGCATCGGGAACATGGAAAGGATCAAGACTTCCGGGATTCTCGAGATCGATCTGGAGGCCTGCTCTTTGGATGCGGTTCTCCTATTCGATGTGTTTCACCGGTACTACTTTCCCGGGGACAAGGAGAGAAGGGAACTGCTGGGGGAGCTCCACAGGGTTCTCAAGCCGCGGGGCCTCCTTCTTGTCTATCCCAAGCACATGGAAGACGAGGCGGAAAGAGAAATCAGGACCAGTGGGTTCGACCTGCGAAAGAAGTATTCGGCGACCCTCATCCACGATGAAAAGGATCTGGTGCAGGGGTATGTCCTGGTTTTCGAGAGGAGTGGAGAGGATGATAGGCAGCCCGCGAGATTTCAATAAGAACAAGATGGAGGGACTGAGATGGACGCTGAGCCGTCAATGAGGGACTACTCGATCGTTTCCTGCGGCACCCTGAGCCCGGAAATCAACGCCCTTAGGGAGGGGGGTTTTCTGGATGCCGGGAAGATCATTTACACCCTGCCCGGACTTCACGAGAATCCAAGGGAATTCGAGAAACATCTGAGAAGGCAGCTGCGGCGTGCCAGGCGATACTCTGAGAAGGTCATCGTCGTCTACGGCAAGAGGTGCTATATCGACACCATCGATCCATTCAAGACGGTTGATAGAATCCTTCAAGAAGAGGGCGATAGTATCGTGCGGGTAAGAGGAGCCAACTGTATCGACATGCTTGCCGGTGCCGAGGAGAGGGAAAGAATCAGGGGCACAGAGAAGGTCTACTGGCTCTCGCCGGGGTGGCTCAAATACTGGAGGTTCATCTTCAAGGAGTGGGACACCGGTCTCGCCAATGAGACCTTTCCTCAAAACGACAAGGCAGTTTTGCTCGACGGCCTGGGCTTTTTCGACCTCTATATGGAAAAGTACCCCGAAAGAATCCTCGAATTGTCCGACTGGATGAAGATCAGTATCGAGCCGTACCCCATTTCTTTGGATCGGCTAAAGGGGCTTCTCCTTGAGGCGGCCGGGAAAAGCGACCAGGATAGGCGGGGATGAGATGAAAAAGGATAGGCGGGTCATAGAAATCAACGAGGATCTCTGCGTGGGCTGCGGCCTCTGTGCCAAAGTCTGTCCCACGGGTGCGATTTCCTTGATCTTCAACAAGGCCAAGGTGGACACCTCGGCCTGCACCGGATGTGGCCGGTGCTTCGGTGTGTGCCGGACAGGGGCCATTCATTGGAAAGGGGAGGAGGGGCTCAGGCTTCCGGAGAGGCCTTTTGCAGGGATGGGCCGCTTCGGACGCGGGCGGCCGGCTTCAGCACAGAGGGGCTACAACCCGGACAGGGTCCACGCCGACCTCACCGAGCTGAAGCAGCGCCTGCGAGATCTGAAGAAGAAGGCCGACGAAATCGCAAGAAGAGTCCGAGGACTCTGAAGCCTCGGGGTTCAGGTCTTTCCAGTACCGGGCGGTGATCGGGCAGCCAGGGGGGGAACGGGCGGCTTCGGCGGGGGGGATTTGTCCCCTTGTTTACGGGTTTGCTGGGAGTGATGCTCTCTTCCGGGGTGTTGTGCCTTGGACTGTCCCGCTGTCGCGAGAGAGGCCGGTCCGGTATAGGGAAGACGGAAACAGAAGAGGGACTAAGAGAAGAGAGATCAAGAGAGGAGAGATCATGATAGACCTTCACAGATGGAGAAGGGTCATCGAGGGGGAACGTAGAGAGAAGGACAGGTTCTTTGGAACCCATTGGCAGTCGCCCATAGAACCGGAGGATAGAGCCGAATTCGAGGGTCTCCGGTATTATCCGCCGGATCCGCACTATCGCTTCGAGGTGAGCCTCCACGAGCATGCCGACAAAAAGGTATTGCAAATCCAGGATACGGCGGGTAACATACGGAATTTCCTGCGATGGGGCGAGTTCCGCTTTAAGGTCGGCGATAAGGAGTGCAGGCTTCAGGCGTATAAGACCAGTCCCCGAGAGGATCAACTCTTCGTTCCTTTCAAGGATTCTACCAGCGGGAAAGAGACGTATGGGGCAGGCCGGTACCTCGATCTTCACCACGACGGTGACAGGACCCCTGACGGGAAATGGATCCTCGACTTCAACAGGGCCTACAACCCCTGGTGTGCGTATAGTGAACATTACGCCTGCCCTTTTGTGCCCCCTGAAAACACTCTCGAGGTACACATACGGGCAGGTGAGAAGAACTACCCCTCGAAAAAGGGGTAGGGGAGGGATGAATCGTGGGCAGAGAGATCTCAGAAGACGATGTTCGAAAAGCATTGGAAGGGGTGAGCCATCCCTTTATCGACCGCACCCTGTTTGAACTGGGGATAATCAGGTCCACCGCTGTCGAGGGCAACAGGGCCAAGATCACCCTCGCTTTTCCATTCCCGAATATCCCGATCAAGGATCAACTCATGGAATCGGTTCGAGAGCCTGTCGCCAATCTCGGTGCAGAAGTGGAGGTGGAGCTCACCGTGATGAATCAAGAAGAGCTCCAGAGATTTCTGGTCATGGAACAGGACGCCTGGAAAGGGGACGGCCTGGACTGAGATGGGGAAAGAGAGAATGTTGGGTCTCCTTCTGGTCGGCCGTGACGGATAGAGGGCAGAAGGGCCCCGTTGTCTTTGACTCTCCTGTCAGGATATGATGGAGATCCTTTTCAACGAAGAGATCGCCCGGTCCTACGACCAGTGGGCAGAGACACCCAGGGGCAGAAGGGCCTACGAACTCGAAGGCGAACTCCTCCTGAGACTGGGAAGGCTCGCCCCCGGGCAGAAGATCCTTGAAGTCGGGTGCGGCACAGGGGCTCATCTTGGGATCTTTCTCAGAGAAGGCCTCGAGGTTTTCGGGCTCGATGTTTCTCCCTTCATGCTGCGGAAAGCACGGAGCCGGCTCGGCAATGAGATACCCCTGTGCCTGGGTGACGCCGGGAGACTCCCCTTCAAGGATGGATCCTTCGAGACGGTCATGCTGATCACCACCTTGGAGTTCCTTTCCAGTCCGGCCGAGGCCCTTAGGGAGGCCATTAGATGTTCGAGGGAGAGGGTTGTCCTCGGCGTGCTGAACGGGTTTTCCTTTCTCGGAGCAGCCCGGACTCTAAAGGGGAAGCTGCGGCGTGGTATCTACAACAGGGCTCGATTTTACACCATATGGGAACTGCGGAGACTGGTTGCAGAGGCCGCCCCTGGAGCAAGGGTCGATTGGGCCAGTGTCCTGGTCCTTCCGGTCTCCTGCCAGAGCCGTTTTCCAGAGTTGGAAAGGTGGTTGTCCTTCCGGAGGAACCCCTTGGGTGCCTTCTTGGGGCTGGCGATTTCGGCCAGGGAGGTTTAAGATGTATGTGTCCGCGCAGATCAGTCTCTATCCTCTGAGACAGAAGAGGCTTTCGCCTGCCATCGAGCAGGCGTGGGCGATTCTTGAAAAGAACGGGCTCGGCCTGGAAAAGGGAGGCATGAGTACGGTTGTTACGGGAGAGGCCGCCAGGGTCTTCAGAGCGGTGGAAGAGGTCTTCCTGGCGACGGCGGAACAGGGGCCGGTGGCACTGGTGGTGACTTTTTCCAACGCCTGTCCTACCTGAGAGAGAATAATCGCCCGAGGGTTGATCGGGCTTTCTCGGCACAGTGGGTGGCTGGGGCCGCTATATCGAGCGGCCATGAACAGAGGGTTGCCCCTGGCAGGAGCCGTGGCTGTCCGGTGCGGATAGTGCGGGGAGGATCAAATACGGTGGTTTACGGAATCCTGAAGCATTCTCTGATGATCACGGTCTTTGTCTTCGTAATGATGCTTGTTGTCGACTTTCTCGACATGTTCACCAAGAAGAAGCTGACCACCGTGATGAAGGGAGGGGTTTGGAGACAATACACAGTCGCCTCATTCCTGGGGGCGACGCCCGGCTGCCTCGGGGCCTTCATGGATGTATCCCTCTATGTGCACGGACTGATCTCCTTTGGCGCCGTCACAGGGGCGATGATCGCCACCTCCGGCGACGAGGCCTTTGTAATGTTGGCCAGGTTTCCCGGGACTGCTCTTTTTCTGTTCGGTCTTTTGTTTGTCGTGAGCCTCCCCTTGGCCTGGGTGACCGACAGGATTGTCAGGGCCACCCGCTTTACCCCTTGTGAGACATGCCAGATGCAGGAATATCACGCCCATCAAGGAATCGGGCGAATCGAGTGGAAAGCCCTTGTCGAGAACCTGGGCAGGTTTTCACCGGCCCGCCACGGCCTGCTTCTCGCCTTCGGTTTCTTCGCCTTTGCGATCCTCTTCGGGATCGCAGGCCCCGAGAGTTGGGACTGGAAGAGAGTGACCCTGCTTGTTCTGCTCTTCCTGGCCTTCACCACGGTGGCCACCACTTCGGACCACTATCTGAAGGACCACATCTGGTCCCACATCATCAGGACCCATATCTGGCGGGTCTTTCTCTGGACCTTCTTCGCCCTGCTCGTGGTTCAGTTGGGGCTGCGCTACTGGAACTTCAAGGCTCTCCTTTCCAACAACATCCCCTGGATGTTTCTCCTTGCCGCCCTGATGGGCATTATCCCCGAATCCGGGCCTCACCTGGTCTTTGTCATGCTGTTTGCGGAAGGCATGATACCCTTCTCGGTCCTTTTCGCATCCTCCTTTATCCAGGACGGCCACGGGATGCTGCCCCTGCTGTCATACACCGTGAGGGATTCCCTCGTGATCAAGGGTTTCAACCTCGTCTTCGGCCTGATGATCGGAATGGCCCTTTACGGTATGGGGTGGTAGGTCCCGGGTCGCCACACGGTTCGGTCGCAGGTTGAATGTCGGCGCAGGGCACTACGGCGGCCTCCAGTGAAGTCGAATACCGGCTCCCCGATCTCCCTCAGGGATAAATGCGCGATCCAAACGTCAGGAAACTCGACGGCAACTCTTTCTCTTCTTGACTGATCCACAGACCTAGTGTACCATCTCGGCAACTCTGCAAGCGGTAAGGGAAGAGTGCCTATCGAGGGTGTGCAGGAAAAAGGCCTTAGACTAACGGGGATCCATCAAAGCTACGGCCAGAATTACGTCATCAAGGGCATAGACCTCTCGGTCCGGGAAGGAGAGTTTCTCACACTGCTCGGCCCCAGCGGGTCGGGTAAGACTACCCTCCTTATGATCATTGCTGGATTTGTGACCCCGAGCCGCGGCAGTGTCGAGCTAAACGGGAAATCGATTCTCGATCTGCTCCCAGAGGAACGGAACTTCGGCCTCGTCTTTCAGGGGTATGCCCTTTTTCCCCATCTCACAGTCTTCGAGAACGTGGCTTTTCCTCTGAAGGTCCGTAGAGTCGACGAGAATGTGATACGCGAGAAAACGAGGAAAGCCCTGGACATGGTTCAGCTCTTTCACTTTGAGGATCGTCTTCCCAAGCAATTGTCGGGTGGACAACAACAGAGGGTGGCCCTTGCAAGGGCTCTTGTATTCGAGCCGGCTCTGTTGCTTCTCGATGAGCCCCTGGGAGCTCTTGACAAGAAGCTGCGGGAGGAGCTTCAAATTGAGCTCAAGATACTCCACAAGAGCCTTG
This sequence comes from Deltaproteobacteria bacterium, assembly GCA_019308905.1. NCBI lineage: Bacteria > Pseudomonadati > Myxococcota > Myxococcia > Deltaproteobacteria bacterium. The sequence goes on along the minus strand of JAFDHF010000026.1, from coordinate 5,795 downwards.
GGTCGACTTTCATCTATGTAACCCACGATCAGGAAGAGGCCCTCTCCATGTCCGACCGCATCGCGGTGATAAACGACGGCAGAATCGAGCAGTTGGGACCACCCGAGGAGTTGTACGAAAACCCCAAGAGTACTTTTGTGGCCAACTTTCTCGGTGAATCGAATCTGTTCGAGGGTACAATTACAGATATGGGGCACGGTTTCGCCCGGATCGAACTCGACGGAGGTGGGAAGAGTGTGGTGAGGGCGAATCGAGAGTTCGTGATCGGGGATAGGCTTCAGTTTATGGTCCGGCCGGAACGGATAAGAACACAGCACGATGAACCTCAAAGTGGAAACCGCTTTCACTGTCGAGTCTTGGCTTCCAACTACTACGGCGACACTTCGCGGTATCTGATTGAAACGGAAGGGAAGAAGAGAGTAAAAGTCAGAAACGAGACCCCCTATGTTAGACGATTCGCCGACGGCGACCGGGTCTGGATCTGGTGGGACCCGGATGATTGCGTCTTGTTGTAGAGTCTTTACGGATTCCAAGAAAGGAGGGAAATCATGAGTCATAAGGAGAAAAGGGACCGTAAGAGCGGAATTACACGGCGGGATTTTGTCAAAGGGATGGGGGGGCTGGCAGGTGCCGCTATTGCTGGCAGCAGGCTGGTCCCCTCTGCCTGGGCCAAAGAGAGCAAGAAGCTCGTATTTGTCAACTTCGGGGGTGAGGCGGTTCCGGCCATGCGTGCGGCCTGGGTCGACCCGTTCGAGAAAGAGACCGGCGTAAAGGTAACCATCCAGAGTCCCACCAACTACGCCAAGCTCAAGGGCATGGTTGAGAGTGGCAACGTGATATGGGATGTGGTGGACACGGACGTGGATTTTGCAATCCGTGGAGGGAGGCAGCACATCCTGGAACCCATAGACTACTCTGTTGTTGACGAGAACAACGTCGACTTCACCCTGGAATACGGGGTGCCTCCGTACTATTACAGCTATGTCATGGCCTGGCGGGCAGACATGTTCAAGGGTGTCCAACCGCAAACCTGGGCTGATTTTTGGGATGTAAAGAAGTTTCCCGGCAAAAGGGGCCTGTGGCGCTGGATGTACGGTGTCCTTGAGGCGGCTTTGTTGGCCGATGGCGTCCCCTTTGACAAGGTCTATCCCATTGACGAGAAACGCGCCCTCAGGAAGATCAAGGAACTCAAACCCCATGTCGTGAGCTTTTGGGAGTCAGGGGCAGACCCGATACAGTTGCTGCGCGAGGGGGAGGCGACAATGTGTGCCGTCTGGAACACGCGGGCTCTCGTCCTGAAGCGTCAAACAAAGGGAAAGGCCCAGTACACGTACAACCAGGCTATTCTCCAGGCGTCTGTCCTTGTCGTACCCAGGGGAGCCCCTAACAAGGAGAATGCCATGCGCTTCATCAACGGCATTCTGAAGCCGGAGCGCCAGGCAAAGCTGTTTGAACTCCTGGGCAACGGTCCGGTCAACCCGGCTGCCCTAAAATATGTTCCAGAGGAATTGAGAATCGAGAACCCTTCGGATCCGAGAAACAAGGAAGTCCAGCTTCCTCTCGGGGTTGATTGGTATGCAAACAACTATGAGCGGGTACTCAACGATTACCTCGATGTGATTTCTTGATAGAAAAAGATGGCAAGAAAGCTGGTATCACTGAAATCCTCCATGAGATCTCGTGCGAACATCATGATGGTGATGCCAGCTTTTTTCTTGCTTACGGTTCTGTACCTGTATCCCATGTTCCAAATCGGCTGGATCAGTCTTACAGACCCGAGTCCGGGTTTGCAGAACTATCAGAAGATATTCACCTCTTCTACATACGGAAAGATCTTCTATCAAACCTTTTCGATGTGTGTAGTCGTTACCCTGATTTGTTTGGTATTGGGGTATCTGATAGCCTACACCGTGGATCATGTCGAAAGCCGCCGTACCGTAGCACTCATGCTCTTCTTTATTCTGGTGCCCTTTTGGACAAGTATCTTGATCAGAGCCTATAGCTGGATCGTGATTCTCAGGCAGGACGGAATTATCAACCATTTTCTCATGAGACTGGGCTTGACCAGTGAACCTGCCGTCTTGGTTCGAAACCGGTTTGGCGTGATAGTCGGTATGGTCCATGTCATGCTGCCTTTCATGATCCTGCCGATCTTGTCTGTGATGAAAGGTATCGACAAACAGCTGATTCTGGCAGCAAGGAGTCTTGGGGCCAGCCCCTTTACCATTTTTTGGAGGATCTATGTTCCCCTCAGCATGCCGGGAGTATACGCTGGCGTGATTCTCGTTTTTGTCCTGTCACTGGGATTCTACATAACCCCTGTTCTGCTCGGTGGGGGGAAGTTCGTGATGCTGTCAGAATACATTGCGCTTCAGATCCAACTCGTGCTCAAATGGGGCATGGGGTCAGCCCTGGCGATTCTGCTGCTCGTAATGGTACTGGGGCTGTTATTCATTTTCGGGAGATTCATAGACATTCGGAAACTCGTGAGCGGTTACAGCTGATGCCCGGTTTGTCCAAAAGGATCCCTTTCCGGAGGTTTGTCTTTCTTTTTGCCACATGGACGGCGCTTGTATACCTTTGTTTCCCCTTCATGGTGATCGTCCCTTTGTCTTTTACTTCGTCGGACTACCTGTCGTTTCCTCCTCCCGGCTTTTCCCTTCGGTGGTACGAGCACTTCATAAGGACTCCGAAGTGGTACTCCTCCGGTTTTCAAAGCATTGTCATAGCCGTTACTTCGGCAATCCTGGCGTCGATTCTTGGCACCCTGGCCTCCTTGGGAATGTGGCGGGCAAACTGGAGGCGTGGGCAGATGTTCCAAAATCTCTTGCTGCTTCCGCTTATTGTCCCGCCCATCATCAGCGCCGTCCTCTTCTTCCGGCTCTGGTCCAAGTGGCATATTGTGGACACTCTTTTTGGCCTGGTTCTGGCCCACACGATCCTGGGCCTTCCCTTCGTGGTGATCACCGTCAATGCCAGCCTGGCCAACTTCGATATCAAGCTGGAACAGGCGGCACGCAGCTTGGGAGCCGGCCACTGGTATGTTCTCAGAAGGGTTACCGTACCCTGCATTCTGCCGGGAATCCTCTCCGGTGCTTTGTTTGCCTTTGTCACGTCTTGGGACGAATCGATAGTCGCACTCTTCCTCTGTGGAATAAGAACCTCGACCCTTCCCAAGACGATGTGGGATGGAATCAAGTATGACTTTGACCCGACAGTATCTGTCATTGCGACCATGCTTTTCGCTGTTACCTCGCTGGTCTTGGCGGTTTTCCTTGTGAAGCGAAGGTCATAGAGCAGCAGCCGGCAGCTGCTTGTGTTCACCTCTCCATGCTCTGATTGTTATACTGTTGCCGGCAGGCATGGAGAGAGGTGCCGAGAACCATAAATAGGTGGTTGAAGCCTCAAAAAAACGCTTAAGGAGGTTGTGATGGAAGGAGATACCAGAAAAACGATAGTGAATTCCTGGAACGAATGGGATCCGCTGAAGCACGTTATTGTCGGTCGCCCGGACAATACCGTTATTCAGGCACCTGAGCCGGCTGTCGAACGGGATTTCCCTGAACATGGCTTTCCCCTGGGGAAATACGGGCCGATACCACAGGAAATGATCGAAAAGGCCAAGGAGCAGATGGACAACTATGCAAAGATCCTGGAGAGCCGGGGGATTCGGGTTGACCGGCCGACTCCGCTCGATTTCAATCAGCCCGTACAGACTCCTGATTGGAAGCAGGAAACGATGTTCGGATGTATGCCCCCGAGGGATCTGCTGTTGACCGTCGGCAATGAGATCCTGGAAGCCACCATGTCGTACCGCAGCCGCTGGTTTGAATACCTCTGCTATCGCCCTCTGCTGGAACAGTATTTCAAAGAGGATCCAAACATGCGCTGGGAAGCGGCCCCCAAGCCGCGTCTCACAGAGCGTACTTACAAGAAAGACTTCTGGAAAAAACACAGAACCATGACTCCTGAAGAAAAAGAGCGGATGATCTATGACAGGGACTTCATACTAACAGAGCAGGAGCCCTGTTTTGATGCGGCGGATGTCGGACGGTTGGGGAAGGACCTTTTTGTTTATAATTCGACCACGACCAACAAGGCCGGAATCGATTGGCTGCGCCGCCACTTCCCGGACCATCGGATCCACGTTGTGAGCTTCTATGAGGAAGACCCCATGCACATCGATGCCACGTTCGTGCCGCTTCGTCCTGGTCTTGCACTCAGCAATCGGCAGCGGGTTCCTCTGGTGAAGGAGCAGATTGAGCTGTTCGAAAAGAATGGTTGGGAGATAGTGGAATGTGCGAAACCAGCACACGACAAGAAAGCGCCGCTATCTTTCTGCAGCGTTTGGCTCTCCATGAATGTTCTCGTACTCGACCCGAAGACCGTCTGTGTCGAGGCCAGCGAGACCGAGCAGATGGAACAGCTCGACAAGCTCGGATTCGAAGTCATTCCGGTCCCGTTCTGGGACGTCGCCGCATTCGGCGGCGGCCTCCATTGCGCAACAGCAGATGTCTACCGGGAAGGGACCTGTGAAGACTACTTTCCCAAGCAGGTGGAGGGGTATTAGGGGGCAGTTCTCTCGCTCAGGTGGTTGTAAGTAGTAGGGCACGGGACGTAGGTTCTGAAGCAACTTGTGAGGCCCCCGTGGGTCAAATTTCTTGATAGCTTCCATCGACTCCGGCCTCAAGCCAAGGGACCCGGTGCCCTCGGCTTTAACCCCGGCCACGACCAGGGAACCGGACGAGGTCCAACGGTTTTCGAGGAGAGGGAGCCCAAGGGTTGGAGGTTTTCTTGAAAAGCCCGTAGGGAAAATGGACGTACCGAGACGGAAATAGACAGACGACCAGGTTCAGATGGAGCCCTATGGCTTGGTGAAGTGGGCTATCCGAGCGAGTGAAGCAGGTGATTGCCAGGGACTGGGAGGGGTCGAAAGGGCACAAAAGACAAAAGAACTTTTGTGGTGGTTGAGAAAGAGTCAAGAGCAGACTCGACCCCTTCGGGATATTGCGGCAAAACATGGGGCACGCAGGCTCTGTTGTTGGATCTACCCCGCTTGCTGACATAATTGACCAAGTTGACTCGATCGGATTTCTCCGGTTTTTACTCACCACGTCGGGCTATTCGACCGATATTGAACACAGATGGAGGCTTGACAACACTCCGATTCGTGGTAATATTAGAATGGTATTTGCTCCCCGTTCGACATGCCTATAGGCCTCGGACGGGGTTATCTTTTTTCTATTTGAGGGTCCGGCGATCTCTAGCGAACATACTCGCAAACGAACGATTGCTTTTGTGGACGGCCAGAACCTGTTCCATGCAGCCCGAGAAGCCTTCGGTTATACATATCCGAATTATGATGTCTTGGCTTTGGCGACGGCGGTCTCTGAGAGACAGGGCTGGGATTTGGTCCAGGTTCGATTCTACACGGGGATTCCGGACCCGTCCGACGATCCGTTTTGGAATGCATTTTGGTCCGCAAAGCTGGCCGTAATGGGACGCCAAGGGATCCACCTTTTTTCCAGAACCCTCCGTTATCGCAACAGGATTGTACATCTTCCAGACGGGACGCAACACACATTTCTTGCCGGAGAAGAAAAGGGCATTGACGTTCGCATAGCTTTGGATATCATTCGTTTAGCCCACGGTAATGAGTACGATGTAGCCCTTGTTTTTAGCCAGGATCAGGATCTTTCCGAAGCTGCTGACGAACTTCGCGTCATAGCGCGGGAAAGGAAGCGTTGGATCAAGATTGCGTGCGCCTTCCCGTTGAGTCCGATGACGCGAAACCG
>JAFDHF010000025.1 GCA_019308905.1 Deltaproteobacteria bacterium | reverse complement strand
GTGGATATTCATGAAACACGGCATGCGCCAAAAGGTGCTGTCTCTTCCGAATGGGCAAGGCGCCCTGGCGCGGAGGGCCATCCGAGGTTTTCTGCGGAGGAAGATTCCGGGCCACATCTTTTCGCCTGGATTAAGCGGCCGTGGTATTTATACAAGGTGGCAGGCCGCCGAGTGGCCTTCTTCGATCTCGGTGAGAAGGGGCAGCCGGTCCCTGCAGATGTCCCGTGCCAAGGGGCATCTCGTGCGAAAGGCACACCCGCTGGGCACGTCCACGGGGCTGGGAACGTCGCCCATGAGGACGAATTCCTCTGTCTGCCGGTCGGGATCTGGGTTCGGGACGGCCGAGAGCAAGGCTTTCGAATAAGGGTGTGCGGGGTTGAGGAATATCGCGTCGGTCGGGCCTGCCTCGACGATCCTGCCGAGATACATTATGATCACCCGGTGTGAGATGTGCTCCACCACGGCGAGGTTGTGGGAGATGAACAGGTAGGTGAGGTCGAAGGTTTTCTGGAGGCCGGTTATGAGGTTGAGGACTTGAGCCTGAACCGATACATCCAGTGCCGAGGTGGGCTCGTCGAGGATCAGGAAGGAGGGGTTCAACGCGAGAGCCCTGGCTATGGCGATCCGCTGTCTCTGCCCCCCGCTGAACTCGTGGGGGTAGCGGGCCAGATGTTCACTTCCCAAACCCACGTGCCGGAGGAGTTCCAGTACCTTCCCTCTCAACTTGGTTCCGGTCAGGCTCGTGTGGGTTCTCAGGGGCTCGGCGACGATGTCCATTACCCGCAACCTCGGGTCAAGCGAGGAATATGGATCCTGGAACACGATGGCCATCTCCTTCCTGACAGCCCGAAGCTCTTCCTCGGTGAGGCTGAAGATCGCCTTTGACCCGAGAAAGACCTCTCCTCCCGTGGGCTCTACCAACCTCATGATGGTCCTGCCCACGGTGGACTTGCCGCAGCCTGATTCGCCCACCAGGCCCAGGGTTTCGCCCCGACCTATCTCGAAGGAGACATCGTCCACGGCCTTGACGAACCGCTTGCCCCCTCCCAAAAGACCCTGCTTGACGGGGAAGTATTTCTTCAGGTGTCGGACACGGACCAATCTTTCCATCGACCGGGTTCTCTGGCGTACGGGTTATCCCTGCCACAGGTGGCAGGACACGAGATGGCCTCCATCTATTTCAACGGTTCCGGGGACTTCCGCGCGGCAGATGTCGCTGGCCTGGGAACATCTGGGGTTGAAAAGGCATCCCGGAGGCGGGTCTGCGAGGTTCGGCACGTATCCCTCGATTGTTTCCAGACGATCCCTGGCCTCTCCCAGCTTCGGGGTCGAGGCCAGGAGTCCCCTGGTATAGGGGTGTCTTGGGTCCTTGAAAATCTGACGCAGGCTTCCGTACTCTACGATTCTGCCAGCATACATTACCGCGACGTTCTCGCACATCTTGGCGATCACCCCCAGGTCGTGGGTGATCAAGAGGATGGAGGTTCTGACCTCGGTCTTCAGATCTCGCATGAGGTGGAGTATCTGTGCCTGAACCGTCACATCGAGGGCCGTTGTCGGTTCGTCGGCTATGAGGAGACTCGGCCTGCAGGAAAGGGCCATGGCGATCATGGCCCTCTGGCACATCCCGCCGCTCAGCTCATGGGGGTATTTGCCGAGAGCGGCGAGGGGGTCTGACAATCCCACCATGGAGAACATCTCCACAGCCCGATCCAGAGCCTCGGACTTTGAGACTTTCTGGTGGAGCCGGATAACCGTTTCTATCTGGTCTCCCACTGTAAAGACCGGGTTGAGCGAGGTCATGGGGTCCTGAAAAATCATGGAAATAGTCTTGCCCCGGATTTCCTGCATCTCCCTCTCACTTTTGTTCAGGAGATTTTCTCCCTCGAACCATATCTCGCCCGAGACGATTCTGCCGGCCGGATAGGGGATGAGCCTCACGATCGATAGGGCGGTCACGGATTTCCCACAACCGGATTCGCCCACGAGTCCCAGGGTCTCCTCCTTCTGCATAGTGAGATCGATCCCCTGGATCGCCTTTACCGTGCTCTTGTACATGGAAAACTCGACCCCGAGGTTCCTGATTTCCAGAAGAATCCTGTCCGTACCCATCGGCATTTCACTGGCGTACCTTGGGGTCCAGAACCTCCCTCAGGCCGTCCCCAAGCAGGTTAAAGGCAAAAACGGATAAGAAGATGGCGAGTCCGGGAAAGGTCGTGGTCCACCAGAAGTTCAAGAAATAGGGCCTCGCCTCGCTGATCATGAACCCCCACTCAGCCCTAGGGGGTCTGGCACCAATGCCGATGAAACTGAGCGAGGCCGACGCCAGAATCGCGTAGCCGAGGTCCAGGGAAGCCTGGACCAGGACCGGGCTTATGCTGTTCGATATTACATGCCGGAGGATGATGACCCCGTCTCTGACGCCCATCGATTTGGCCGCCAACACGTAGAGTTGCTCCCGGGTGACCAAGACCTGAGCCCTCAGGAGCCGCGAATACCAGGGCCACCAAACAATGGCCAGCCCGATCATGTTGATCTTCATGCTGCTTCCGAACACCCCGCCGATGACAATAGGCAAGAGCAGGGTCGGAAAAGAGAGAAAACCGTCGCAGATTCTCATCAGTATTTCATCCATCCGTCCTCCGAAGTATCCGGCGACCAGGCCCAGGGGGATGCCGATGAGAAGTGCGATCAGGACGATCCCGAGTCCGATGGAGAGTGAGTACCTGGATCCGTAGAGCACCCTGGAAAATATGTCCCTTCCGAGATGGTCTGTTCCCATGAGGTGGCGTGGAGACGGGGGAAGGAGCTTGCTGTGCATGTGAATGTCGCCCGAGGCATCTCCCGGAAACGGTGCGACCCAGGGCGCCAGCAGAGCCACGAAAACCAGGAGAGCGCCGATCCCAAGCCCCAGCATGAGCAAGCGGTTTCCCCGGATGAGGTAGAGGTAATAGCCGGTGCGCTCCTTTTTGCGCTCCCAGGGGGAGGGCGGTTTTGCAAAGGTGGTTTGCATCTCTGTTCCTTCTACTTTCCTCCGGTCTTCACCCTGGGATCGATGAACGCGTAGAGCAGATCGACGACCAGATTGATCGTACAGCATATGACGGCAAACACGATGGTCACGCCCATGATCCCGGGGTAATCGTTGTTGATAATCGAAAGCCAGAGGAATCGCCCCATTCCCGGCCAGTCAAAGATGCTTTCCACCAGTATGGATCCGCCCATCTCATAGGCATAAGAGAGCCCGACAACGGTGACAACCGGAATCAACCCGTTCTTGAGTGCATATTTGTAGTGAATCAGTTTTTCTTTCATGCCGAAGGCCTTGGCAGTCCGGATATAGTCCTGATTCATGACTTCGATCATCGACGAACGGGTTATCCGCACCACGAAGGCGAGGGAGGCAAAAGCGAGGGTGACCGCCGGGAGGACCATGTGCGTCACGGAATCCACGAAGGCCGGCCAGTTGCCGGTTATCAGGGTGTCGATGAGATAGAACCCGGTTTTGGTGTCGATGGGGTAGAGGAGAAAAGCGGTACTGGAAATTCTCCCCTGGAGAGGAAGGAGTTGCCAGCCACTGGAAAAGGCCAGTTGAAACATCATCCCGAGCCAGAAGATGGGGACGGCGACGCCGGAGAGCGAAAAGATCCTCCCGGCGTGGTCGGCCAGGGATTCCCTGTGGAAGGCGGTGTAGATGCCCAAGGGGATACCCGCGACCAGGCTGAGGATGATGGCAACGGTGACCAACTCGATGGTGGCCGGGAAATATCGCTTCAGTTCCCCGGCCACGGGTTGGCGGGTTCGGATTGAAACACCGAAATCTCCGTGCACGAGTCTCTTCAGATAGAGCACATAGCGGGTATGGGCCGGCTTGTCCAGGCCGAGTTCCTTTCTCGCCTTTTCCAGTTGTCCCGGTTTGGGTCGCGGCCCCACCCACAGGCCGGCCGGGTCCGAGGGGGCGATGGTGGTGAGGAAGAAGGTCACCATCGTCAGGACCCAGAGAACAATGGCCATGAAGGCGACTCTTTTCAGAATGTAATAGCCCATTGGCGTACGTGCGTCCGAGGATGCCGCGCCCGGCATACCTCCGGGGCGGCATCTCGAGGATTATCCTCTCGACAGACGGTAAATCCAGTAAGCACCGTTGTAAAGCGGAAGGAGTTTCAGGCCCTTGATGTCTTTTCTCTTGAAGACCACGTAATTGAAATCGGCGACGAAAAACGATGCAGCGTCGTCCAGCAGGATCTGCTGGGCCTTGCTGTAATACTCCGAGGCCTTCGAGATGTCGGTCGCCTCGTAAGTCATCGCCTCATTGACGAGCCTTTCGAACTCCGGGTTGTAGTAGTAGGCCCAGTTGAACAGTGTCTCCTCTTCCTTGAACCAGGGCCCGGTAAGAAAGGTCCTGGGTGTCGGCCATTCCGCCCACCAGTCAAGACAGGTCATCTGTGGACACCTCTCCTTGTTCTTGAAAGTCTCCCAGCAGGCGGGCCAGGGAGTGGAGTCGATTTCCGCGGTGATCCCGATCTTCTTCAGCGCCGCCTGTATGTAAGTCGCCGGTGCCAGCCTGGTCTCGTCATAGGAGGTGATAGTCAGCTTGAGCTCCCCCTTTTTCCACTGGTCTGCATATCTGGATTTGGCAAGATACTGCTTGGCCTTCTCCGGGTTGTAATCGTAAGTCCTCAGGGTGGGGTCATGGCCCCAGAGGCTGTACGGGATGGGCCCGACGGCCTTGACGGCGTTCCTTTTACCGAAGATGGTCTCGATCATCTCGTCGACGTTGATGGCGTGGCTGATGGCCTTTCTCACGTTTATGTCGTCTGTGGGGAATTTCTGGTTATGGAGATGGTACCAGAGATTCTGGGTGCTCTCGAAGACGGCCATCTCGATGCCCGGCTCTTTTGCCAGGCTCTCCTGGACCTCCATGGGCACCATCTCGATGATATCCATCTCACCCCGCTTCAGGAGTTGGACTGCTGTCGAGGACTCGTTGATGATCTTGTAGATCGCAATGTCGAACTGGTCGGGCTTCCACCCTCCCCAGTAGTCGTCGAATTTCTCGAGTACAGCGCCGACCCCCTTTTCATAGGACTTGAGCTTGTATGGTCCGGTGCCGCAGGCATTGCCTCTCTGGAACCATTCCGATCCCTTTGCCTCGGTCAGCTTCGGGGGCATGATGTAAGGACCGTAATAGGATGTCATCATGAGGTCCACAGGTTGGGCTTCGTCACAGACGAACTGTACCGTGTACTCGTCGATGGCCCTTGTCTCCTTGATCGGCTCGAAGTTCCATGCGCCTCCTTTGCCCATCTTCAGCAGCCGGTCGATCGAGTATTTCACGGCATAAGCGTTGAAGGGCTCTCCGTTTTGAAACTTCACTCCCTTGCGGAGTTTGAAGGTCCAGACCCTTCCGTTGTCGGATTTCTCCCAGGAGGTGGCCAGGGAGGGGGTCACCTTTCCGTCTTCATATCTGACGAGAGTTTCGTAGATATTGGTCAGGATCCGGGCCCCGTCGGAATAGCAGACGTGGGGGTCCCAATCCTTGATCTCCCACATGAATACCTTTATGATGTTCTTGGTCGTGCCGATCGATACAAGAGAGAAGGTGAAGGCAAGAACCAACACCACGGTGGAAAAGATTCTCTTCCCAACAGACATGTCACACCTCCTGTCGTGGTTTTGTCATGTTCCATACCCAGGAAAAAAGGGGGCGTCTGGATTTGACGGCGTTCTCTCTCCCCCTCGCTCCGGTGGTTTGCACACCACCTCCTTTGGATACGGGGAACCGTTTATAGTTCCCCGCCCCCCCGGGCCGGGTCGCGCCGGAAGGGCATGCTCTGAAGGTGCCCCCCCTCTTGACTCGGTTCTTGGCCGAAAGGAAGTCTCATAACAGCAAGAGGGGTCGGCCGGGGCCAACGAACTACTGGAGAGAGCCTAGCCCCCAGGGGAGAAAACCCTATTCCCCGTGGAGTGAAGCATCCCGGTAGACCTCTCTTCCCTCAAAGAGGGTCAGCACAACCCGGGTCTTCCCGATCTCAGAGGCAGGCATCTCGAAGAGGTTCCCGTCGATTACAACGATGTCCGCCACTTTGCCTACCTGGAGCGAGCCTGTTTCCCTTTCGAGGAAATTGGCGTACGCGCCGTTGATCGTAAAGCAGGCGATCATGTCCTTGAGGCTTGCCCGCTCTTCCGGCCAGAGTACCTCGCCTGGGTCTGCGACGCCCGGCTCGCATCTCGTTACACCGGTCATGATGCCGAGCAGAGGAGGGCATGGGAGCGTGACCGGAAAATCGCTTGCCCCGGCCATCCTGACACCGGCCTCGAAAAAGCTCTTCATGGGGTACTGGCGATCTGCCCTCTCGCGGCCCAGGTAAGGGAGTGCCAGTTTGTAGTAGTAGTCGCCCTTCAGAAACCAGATGGGCTGGGGTACCCCGATGACCCCCAGGGAGGCAAAGCGGGGGATATCCTTGGGACCGAGGAGTTGGAGATGTGTGATCAGGTGGCGTGAGTCCCGGGGGCCGTTTGCGTTTCTTGCGTGTTCAAAGGCGTCGAGTGTCATGCTGATGGCAGCATCGCCGATGGCGTGAACGTGAATCTGGAATTTCTCGCGGTCCAGGACCCTGCAGATCTCCTTCAAGGCGTCCGGTTCCCAGAGGCTCTTTCCCCTGTATTCCGGCATGTGTGCGTAAGGTTCGAAAAGATAGGCGGTGCTCCCCTCTATGACACCGTCTGCGAATATCTTGGCCGAGTTGATCTGAAACTGTGCTCCCCTGTGTTTGGCACGTTCCGAGAGGAATGCCGAAACCTGTGCCGGGCCTCTTGTCGGTAAGGTCAGGAGAGACCCTCTCACACGGAGGCTCAACTCACCGTGGGCTTCGAGCTGTGAAAAGGCCTCGACACTGTTCCTGGCCAGCCCCGAGGCCAGGTAGGATTCCCTGTCGCCGGGACAGATCAGCATGGGGTCGTGGACGGTAGTGATGCCCTCTCTTGCGGCCATGGCTGCATAGGCTCGTATACCCTCCTTCATCTGTTCGACTGTGTACGGAGGCAGGATACTATGGACGGAGTCCATGGCGGTTTCCCGCAGTGTCCCGGAGGGCTCGCCCGTCTCGGGGTCGCGTTCTATCACACCACCTCGTGGATCAGGGGTTCCCTTGCCGATGCCTGCTGCCTCGAGGGCCTTTGAGTTTACCCAGACCGCGTGGCCGTCCTCTGACATCATCGACACGGGGCGGTCTGCCACAACGGCGTCGAGGTCCTCTTTTCTGGGCCCTAGGGGAGGGAAAATGGAGTTGGTCCAGCCTGCACCATAGATGACTTCCAGATCGGGACGTCTCGCCGCGAAATCTCTCAAGGCCTGCTGATACGCGGCAAGGGACGGCAGGTTGAAGAGTTGAACCGACACGGAAGGAACCAGCGAGACACCCAGGGACACGTGGGCATGAGAGTCGACAAATCCCGGGAGGACCATCTTTCCGTGGAGGTCTATCACCTCTGTGCCCTGGCCGATGTAGGCACCAACCCCGGTGTTGCTTCCCACATAGACGATCTCTTTGCCCTTGACCGCAAGTGAATCCGCCCACGGGCGGCTGGGATCGACCGTGTAAACCGCGGCGTTTTGAAGCACCAAATCAGCGGGATTCTTGCCCGCCCTGCTCGTATTCGACTTGCCTCCATTCATCCCGTTCGTCCTCCCGGCTCGATTCTCGCACTCTTTTCACCTTGCACGCTTATCTCATCAGACGACCGTATTTTTCAAGATCCTCCCTCAGTCGGTCATGGGGGATCGCTATGACCGTATGGTCGTCGATACCGGTCATTGTCTCTGCTGCAACCAGTGCATTGATGATCGCCTCTTCAGCGGCCTGGACGGTTGCTTCAAAAATGGGATCCATTCGGTCCTCAAGAAGCATGGTCATCTGGGCCACGCCTGAGGATCTTGCAACCTCGGGATTTGCCGTGGAGAAAGCGAGGAAGATGTCGCCCGAGTAGTTGCTCGCCGTGCTACCGGTTCTTGCCAGCCCCAGAGAGGCCCGTCTGGCCACTCGCTTCAACTGGTGGGGCATCAGCGGTGCATCCGTTGCCACAATGATGATGATCGAGCCTGCCACGCGCGAGCGGTCCTGGGACCAGACCAGATTTTCTGTCATATCCGTACAGACAGGGACGCCGGCGACCCGGAGCTGCCTCCTCCGCCCGTGGTTGGCCTGTACCAGGACGCCTATAGCATAGGCTCCATCCCTTTCCTCCAGCTTCCTTGAGGCTGTCCCGATACCCCCTTTGAATTCATAGCAGATCATTCCGGTCCCGCCTCCGACGTTTCCCTCTGCCACGGGGCCGGAACCGGCCTTGTCCAGAGCCTCAAACACGTGTTCTTTATTCACATGGAACCCATTGATATCGTTCAGAAAACCGTCATAGGTTTCCGCAACAACCGGGAGGGCCCATGGCTGGGTCATGAGCCCGTGTTTTGCCAGCCATTCGACCACACTGTCCCGGACAACTCCGACGCTGTGCGTATTGGTCAGCATGATGGGGCCTTCTAAAAGGCCCGATTCTTCAATCCAGGTGGTGCCGGTCATCTCGCCGTTCCCGTTGAGGGAAAACCACGCGGCAAAGACCCGGCCGGGCCCCTTTTTGCCCCGGGGCAAGATCGCGGTGACCCCTGTTCTGACCGGGCCTTTCCCCACGACGAGTCTCCCCTTGCCCCTTATGAGCGTGGCATGGCCCACCTCGACCCCCTTGACGTCCGTGATTGCATTCATCGGTCCCGGTCTGCCCTCAAGGGGTATGCCCAGGTCCCGGGCCCTTGGTCTTTTCTCGAGGCTGTCTCCCATCTATCGATTCCCCTTGCGATTGCTCCCCGGCAAGCCGGAGCCCATTGATGAGAGCCATCAAGCGGAGGGCCCCGCCGGAGGGACTCCCGCCGTCCCTTTGTGAGACGAGTATAGGAGAAGGGAAATTCTGTGTCAAGGAGAAAGAGGGTAGGGCAGGAATTCCGCATTTACGTGATTTGTTTTGGATAAGGTCCTGAATTGGAGGAGTATTTTCTGGTTTGAAGGGTGGCGCAGAGTCGCGAGTCCTGGGTTTTGAGCTTTGAACTTGTTATTACATGGTCGGTATGGGTGGCAAGGCCGAGCTGGGTCGTTGGCCCTCTACGGGCGAGGAGTGACTGCTGGTAATTCGGTGGTCCGGGCGGTTTGGGTTGGGCAAGGTCAATCGGGTTTTAGGTGGGCAGGGTTCTGAAGCATCTCATGGAGACTTTGAACAAACATCTGGCTGACATAATGCATGGACCCTCGGTGAGATAGCGGGATTTTAAGATTGCGATAATAGAACATCTGAAACAGGGTATAGGCGAGACAGCAGACCAGGGCAAAAGCCACAATGGCGGTGGGGTGATGTTTGAAGCAATGATCCAGGCCGTAGTAATTGACCAAAACATTGAGCCCTTGATTCTCTACTTCCCAGCGCGTATGTCCGATTCGACAGATCGTATCGGTAGAGACGATCGCCTTGGGTAGGGTTGTGGCCCAGTACCAGTCAGAAGTCTCGATTTGCTTGGCTTTGGGCTTGGTCTCCAAAGAACGGACAATTCGAAGGGTGTCTTTGAGGTCTGGCCAAGCATCGAATCCCTCCTCGTCCCAGCGCTGACAGAGCCCGGAGCCGTCCTGCTTGCCAAGGGGGGCTTGGTTCAAAAATAATCCTTTGGCATCTTCTAGCAGATCATGGTTGTTCTCCTTGAGAACAAACACGATATGTTTACAATGTTTGGTCAATAGATTCACAAAACCCGCCCGTCCATATAAGCCGTCGACCGTCACCACATCAAAGGCCTTCGGGTACCTTCCCAAAAGCCGCTCCATCAATCGAGTAGCCGCCCCTACCTCATCCTCGCCTGCTCTGATGGGTTCAATGTCCAAAACAATGGCAAAACTGCCTCCCAAAAGCTGAGCCACAACAACCCGATGATAATACTGAATCCGCTCTCCTTGGGCCGTATGAATCCGCCGGGTAGAGCACTGGGGACAACATCTCGAATAGCTTGAAAACAACTCATGCCCATCAAGGGCAACGATCAACCAACCATCCAAGCGGATCTGGCCAATCAGATGGTTGCGCTGGAGCCTCCTGTAGACCTGATGAATCATCTGTCTGAGGGTCTCACAATCAAACCGCATTAAGCTATAGCCCAGCGTATCCGCACTGGGAGGAGCTTGACCCAAGTGGCCTGCCCATGTCCGCCTCCTTGACCCTGTCCGATAATGGGCCTCCAAGGCATTCAAGCTGCCCAGCCTCAGAACAAACAGCAAAAAGACACAATAAAAGACCGTCTGGGTAGAAATGGGAGGAGAGTGACGACTGTCGCGCAGATGGCCGAGCAAAGCCGACAAATCAAAAACCCTTTCCAGATATCGGAAGAATCGCCGGAGCAACTATTCCTCTTTCTTCTCTAACTTCTGCCAGTACTGCTCGGATAAGGATTCCAGAATCTGGTGAATCTCCTGATACCGGCCCACCCAAGCCCGGATGCGAAGATGCCAAGTTCGAGGAACATACTGCATGTGGTGCTTTCCTCTCCGACTCTGGGCCAGATAAAGGGATTCGTGCTTCTCTCCTCTCTGACACTTGCAGTTGGGCTTGCCACAGGTATTCCTGAGCGTCACCAGGTTGCCCCGCACAAGCCCTCCAGAACGGACAAGCTGCATCAAGCGCGAACGGAGCTGTCTCTCTTTACCAGACAGATGGGCTCACCTGTCAACCCTTTTTTTCAATCGCGACTTTGCTCAGTCTCCCACAGAGCCCTAAACTGCTTGGATTCTCAAGGATTCTCTCGAACTAACAAATCAATTTGCGGAATTGCTGACCAGGTGGAGTTTCCCGACTTTTGGAGAACACCCTTGTCCCTTCACTCCCAAGCTCTCGCGGTGACCCTTTCGGAGTTCGCGGGCGGGGAATTCCTGCCCCTTCGCCACGGCACGAATCACGAATCACGAACACGAATCACGAACACGAATCACGAACACGAATCACGAATATCGAAAGCTCCACAGAAGACCAGAGGCTGGCCGGTCCGCCCTTTGCCCCTATGTCAGGTAATCCCGGTAGATGCGCCAGCCTATGTAGACCCCGGCTATGCTGCCGATAAGACTCAGGATGTATCCGGCCATGAATCCAAAGTGTCTGCCTATCCACCAGCCGGCCCATCCGAAAACACTCATTGCCAGGAAGATGCAGAGCTTGTTCATTTTGTTCTCCCTCCCTCAGGGGACCGACGGGCGTTAGGCAAGAAGGAAAGGGATCCTGGCGCTCACACCTTCGGCCATCCCAGGCCCAGGGCCGACGCTGTAATGGGTCCCACTATCCCATCGTCCCCTCCGGGCCCGAAGGCTCTCGTCTGAAATTCCAGCACGGCGCGGATCGTTCTCCTGCCGAAATCACCATCCAGGTTGCCCTCGTAGTAACCTTTTTCCTGCAATGCCTCCTGCAAGGCCGAGACCAGGTCGCCCTTCGATCCGAAACGGAGGCGAGCAGGCACCTTCCGAGTACCCCCGAGGGCCGTCTTTTGTGCATCCCGGCCGTTGAGGAGGAGATAGGGAAAACCCTGCTGGTCGAGGCCGTAGGCGTTTGCCTTGAATCGTTTCCAGGGGCCCTCGTCGGGCATGTTCCCCCGGCTTTCGCACCTGGGATATCCCACGATCACCTGGCATCCAGCGCTGGCATATGAGTCATGGTTCACTCCCATGGTCCAGCCCGCATGGATGTTGTCATAGGGATTGGCGAACTCCACGCGGTCGTCATTGTCAAAGTCGAAGTCGTCGGCGGTCCTGCGTACGGGATGCCCTTCTGTCTGCCTGAAGGCCTCGTGGGCGGTGGGGCTACCGTTGAGGTGGATACCTTTCCGGTAGTCCTTGTAGTAGCCCGTCATCATCTGGTTTGCCCCAAGGCCGTCTTTCTCCTTTGAGGCTTTTACGTACCTCAGGTGAGGGACTGTGCTGCCCGGGAAAAGGGCGATTCTGCCCTCCCTTGGAAGCCATTGTCCGAGCATGCAGCGGGGGTGGAGATAGTCGATTCCTGCCAGGACGACCCTGTGCTCGGCCTTGAACTCCTGGTCGTCTTCGTCCAGGGGCAGGCATCCACGGAAGCCGAAAAAGACCATGCCCCGATCACGAACCGGAAAGCTGTTGATGAGGCAGAGCCGCTCGAGATGGGCCCTGTTGAGCCTGAAGGCCATGGTTTTTCTCCTTCCCATGATCTCGGATCCATATGTTTGGCATCGGTCAGCGAGCCGTCTTCAGGGATCCTGTCCAAGTCTCAAAGGAGGGGAAGTCCGTTCCCCTCTCCTCTTTCTTGTAGAAAGCAACCCAGGTCATGTTCTTGAGACTCATGAAACCCGGCCCCTTCGTCGCCTTCTGGTGCGTAACCCGCCATGTTCCGGTGTTGAGATAGAAATGCTCCTTTCTGCCTCTTTCGTTCTCAACCACATCGAGAAGGACCCGCCTCGGTTCATGAGTATGCCCATAGACTACATAGGAGATCCTGCTGTCCAGGTGAAGATACTCCCTGTAAGCAGCCTCCAGGAAATCGTCCCTTTCTGAGAGCCGTCTTTTTATCTGCATCAAATGAGCGAGGAGCCTGTGCGAGGGGAAGGCCCTGAAATGCTCGTAGAGCCAGAGCACCGATTGGATCTTGTCCGCCTCGTCGCACCAGTCCGTCCACCGGTCGTGGTGCCTGTACCATGCTCTGACAAAGTCCAGGTTGTTGAACTTCCCTATGACCTCGTCTACCGACACCTCTATCATCTCTTTGAGGCTCAAGTTCCTCTTCACCTGGTAGAGCAGCCATTCAAGCACGGCGGAAAAGGGCCTGACATTGTCTATGTCCCGGAAATTTCTCACCAGCCTCCCTTTCTCTTCAGCCGTCAGAGGAAGGGACTCGATCTTCCCCTTCAGGACACGGGGCAGCCTGCTTATGAGCTCGGTCGTGATGGGGTCTCCGATGGGCACGCGCATGTATTCGTCGTACTCATATGAGAGGCCCCCTTCGTAGTTGAACTGGTCATATTCGTGGCCGTGCCTGCAAAACACGCCGTAGTCGACATCCTCGAAATAATGCTCGAACGGCAGAGACCCCCGCCTGGGGATGTTGAGGCAGTCACACACCCTGTCTCTCAGGGTCTGGTACCTGTCACAGAGCCTGTCGTGGTTTCCAGGAACATAGATCCTCTCAGGCTCGGAGGGGAGGCCGAACTCCCTCTTCAGGTCTCCGCCGAGGAGGCCGAAGGCATCCTGATTCTCTTTGATGATCCCATCGAGGATCGTAGCGGCATTCTTCTCGATGCCTTCAGAATCGCCACCCCAAGGCCTCTCACTGACCGGGTGCTCGAACCAGGTCTCTGTCCTCAAGAGGTCGAAGATGTCTCCCAGGAAGACGATCTTTATTTCTCTTATCTTTCCCCCTGCTCTCTTGAGCCTCTTGGCGGTCCCGGAGACGGCCCTGAAAAATATCCTGAACGCATCTGCGGGAACATTGTGTTTTCCGGCGGTTCCATCGGTGAAGTGCAGGTCACTGATAAGAACGAGCATCACACCCCCTCCCCACTGTTTGGTACGGCATGAGGTCTTCCGGCCCATGGCGGGAACAGACAAAGAGCCCGTCCCTCCTGGCCGGGAGACCGGGCCCCACTCACACTCTCTCCTTGCTCTGCCCGATTCCACGGTGCAGACAAGCGGTGTATTACCCCTATGTTAGCAGGCAGGGCGGCAAAGTCAACCGGTTTTGCCTCGACAGGAGGCTCGAGTTTCCTGACCTTTCGGCCAGGGATTTTCGCAAGGAGTGGACTTGATGATCGTCTACACATTCTCCAGAAGCGAAGAAACTCCAGCGCGGATTTTTGTTTTTCTTTCCGTGTTTTTGTGTTATTCATGTGAAGCCTGCTGGTTGAGGATCGGTCCGATCTCTGGCCGTTTTCCCGGCCTGAGCGAGGCCTGGACGATCGGATTGCAAGACGGACCAGTAGGAAGAAAGCTTAACCGGGATTTCAAACAGAGACCCGCCAAAGGAGGACTGCCATGCCCGAAGGAAAGAACTTTGTGGACAAAATCCTGGAGAAGATCGAAAACCTCAAGACCCTTGAGATCCGTACGGTTATCGGAAATTTCAAATGGAACCCCCAGACCAGGAAGATCGAGTATGCAGAGGGGAAGGTGAAGACCATCATCACCCAGATAGATCTCCTGGAAGGGGACATCACAACGGCATTCAGCGAGGATTTCCTGGAAGAGCCTTACGCCGGCATCCGGGATTTCCACGCCGAAAGGGAAAAACGGGGCCAGGAGATCATAGATGGCAACATAAAGGCTTTAAAGGAGTTGGTCGGTCTGGCTGTAGCGGCCCTCAAAAGCAAAAAGGACATAGACGCTCTCGAGCAGGGCTGATGGGGGGTTCCGAACGGGAGACGGTGCTTTTGATCCCGTGCGTCTGAGAGAGAATCGGTAAGGGTTGCGATGAAAAGGGATTTTTTCAGGACACTGGCCCAGGATCTTCTCACCCTCGAAGTGAACACCATCATCAAGGAAGACATGTCGGGAATCAAGATGCCTCCATCGAGACGGCAGGCTCTCTATGAACTGGCGCGGGGGTATCACCTGAAGCTGAAAGAGCTCGGCGTTCGGGATCCTGTATACTGGCGGTTTGCAGGGATCAGGTCCTTTGGTGAACTGCGTGATCGTGCCAAGTACGGTATAGGGGAGTACGAGAAGAGGGAGAGGAGAGCGCCTGAAGAGAAAAAAAGAGAACTCCGGGAGGATATCAAGATACTCGAACGGATTCGGGATCAGTCGTCAGATATGGTAGGCCTGTTCTATGAGTTGAGGGAGAACGTTCGGGGCCTGATTGAGAGGGGGGAGAAGGGATACCGTGACGTGCCGGAACAGAAGGGGAGGGAGGTTCTGGAACAGGAGGAGAGAGAAGGCCGGCTGGAGCGGGCGCCCGCCCACACGGCCTCCCAAATGTGGAACAACGACATCGAGAGGAAACAGATGAACGGACTTGCGGATCTGGATCTCACGGCAGAACAGGTGACCCGGATCCGGAAGGCGTGGGAGATAGGCACCGAGCGGATCGTACTCCAGACCGTCATACAGATCGACGGAGATGTTACGACGCGGCTTTCGGAAGGTTTCGCCGAGGCTCCGGACGCCACGGTTCTCCGGATGCACAACGATTCCATTGAGACCTCCACCAGGTTCTGGTCGAATCTGGTCAAAACGCTGGCCGGCATCGCCGGGAAAGGATTCGAAGCGATCCTGGGTTGACCGAGATGGCTCTGAGATTGGCCGAAGAGAGGGGTTTTGTCCTTTGCCGATTGGCCGAGTCCTTGAGGCTTGTCGTGCGAAGCCTGCCGGACTTCCTCCTGGAGGGAGGGGTCTCGATCGACACGGAAGCCCCACCCAGGGCAGGGCAGGGAGGTGGAAGGGAGTCGCTGCTCTTCCGAACGGTTATCCAGGCCGACGGGGACATCATCAATCTCATGCGGGGCCCTGACGGATCCGGATACGGCCCGGCCGGACTTCGATCGTACGAGGAGACCTACGAGGTCCACAGGGCCAAGGTGCGGACTTTTCTCGCCTCCCTGGAGCGGCTCAAAGCGATTCCCCTGGCGTTGAACACGGTTTTCGGGTTTTTCCTTGCCCTTGTGCCGGCGAGGGGGCTTCTTCTTGATCAGGGGAAAGCGGTTACCTATGTGGGGCTGCTTATTGCCTGGATACTTCTTGTCGCTCTTCTTCAGAGGTTTCTTGCCAGGTATCTGTTGAGAGTCACCATAGGCTACCTTCTGAGAAGGAGGACGTGACGGATCGACCGGGGAGAGAGCGGCTGGAGTTTCCCGAATCACTGTTTGAACGAGGATTCTTGCGGATGGCTGCCCCATCGTTTCCGCCCTCCGGGACGCTGCGGTCGGCAAGACGGGTGACCGTTTCGGGGCTCACGTGTGGGTAATCCTTGACCCTGCCCACTGGTGCTACCTTACCATGCCGGCCCAGACCGCAGAGGCTCGATCGACCAACCTCCGGGTGATTTGTTCTGTGGTGGCACCCTTGCCTCTGAATTCATTCACGACACCGTCCAAGCTGAATTGGAGACCCTGCTTGAGCTGTTGTTCGGTGAGCCTGTTCAGCCACTTCAATCCCCGATCACCATACCTTGCCAGGGAGCTGTCGAAAAGCCCTCTCATCTTCCCTGCCACGAGACTGGAGAAGTATGCTGTGGCAGAGGCTTGCAGAATATCCACCACATCGATTTGGTCATCGAGAAAGACGCTTTTTCCCACCTGGAGGGCAGTCTCTGCCACCCCTGCCAGCAGGGCCGACTCCAGGGGCAGGCTGGCTGGCGCGGTGATCACCACGATCGCCAGTTCGCAGATGCGTTTGCCTGTGGCTGCCCCCTTGATCACGCCTTTCCGGTACTCGTTCCACTCGCGGTAAGCCCCATTGAATCGAATCTGTGCGATGCGGAGATACATCTCGGCAAGGGCGAGTTGGTTTTCGACCCATTCCGGATTGTCCCGGAACCCCGGCCGGTCCGCCTCCTCGACCATTCTCCTCGCTTCTCGCAGGGACTTTGTCACGCCACTGAAACGGCCCGGGCTTGGTATGGAAACGCCGGCCAGCGCCTCTGCCCAAAAACTGACTATCCATTGGTCTCTGTTGAGTTCCTGCTGATTCCGGATCGCCGTTATGGCTGAGTCGGTCCAGTTATCTATCGTATCGATAGCCTGGAGTAAGCCCAATTCCCACTCCTGGTCGGCGAAGGTCAACCTGACGCGTTTCCTCAGGGCGACCCCGGCCGCCTGTGGTCCTCCTCCGGGCACTGAAAAATCGAGGAGGCTGAAGGAGAGATGCCAAGGTAGCTCCTCCCCTGTACCCTTCCGGACATCCACTCGAAGGGTGACCGCCTCAGGACGGAGCCCCTTGGGCGAAAGGCCCTTGTAAGTAACTTCCTCAAGGTTGGATTCTCCAAGGAGGGCGTAGTACATACGGAATGGAACGGTCAGCCCGTACTTTGTCTTTCCGAGCTCGGCTATGATGCGATTTTCGAAGAGTCCATAATCCGGATCCCAGGGGACGTTCCTCAGAACAACGCTTTTGGGCTGGAATGCTCCCTCGGTTTCCTTTTCAGGCTCGGCCTCTGTCTGAACCGGCCGCGGGATCGGTTCGAAAGGCAGTGTTGTCTGAATGAGGTCTTCTTCTCGCTCCGGTTGTGGCTTTCTACGAGGCACGGGTGCGAAGGGGGCGGGCCTGCCCCGGTATTTGTCGGCTGCCCGGGCGATTTGGAGCTTTGTCTGAAAGGTGCTGGACGCAATCATGTTTCGGACTGCTCGATTACCGATGGTTCTTTGGAGGGAGAGGATGCGCCCGTGGGGAGATCCCATGGATTGAGGGAAATCGGGCTCCCCTGCCCGGGAGACCAGGTCTGTTCTGTCCGCCGGGTGGTTTTGCTCCGATAGAGTCGTCTTTTCAGGGGATTGCTCTTTTCCAGGCATTTCCTGATTCTTCCGGGGTTTGTGATTGTCAGTGGCAGAGCCAGGTCACATCCTGGATCTCGACACCCTCGCGAAAGTCGAAACGGTGCACCATCTCAAATGTTTTTCCCCCATCGAGGGAGACACATACGGCGGTGAACTCGGGGTCCTGGGCCCAGCCGCCCGCGCCGGGCGGGCTTGCCTCCACGGCGGCAACTATTCTCTTCCGGCATGTGTCCACTGCGCGGACCAGGATGGTGCGCCCGGAGACGCAGAGAGCCTTCAGGATCGGCCCCACCATGGAACGGCCCTCCCAACGAGTCCCGCGGGCCTGCCAGACCGTGCCCTGGCAGGTGAATAGGCGAAATCCAGGCTGGTCGGATCTGTCGATGGAGCGGATCATCTCTCCTTTGAGCCTCCTGGTATGGGTGCGGTCGGGGCCGAAGACAAACACGAAGGAAGAACCGTCATCCAGGAGCCACGAGCAGACCGAGGCAGCGATAACAGGAGGGCCCTCGGCATCGATGGTTCTGAGTTCGGCAAGACCTCCCTCTCGGATCAACCTGGCACCGTCCAGGGGGTTCAAGCGCGGGGACCTGGGCTCGAAGGGAGCCCCGGGCTCGGCCTGGTAGCGGACGGCCGCCTCGGTCTCTTCGCCGGGAATCCGCCTGGAGTCCACCGAACCGGCAAACCAGGCTCCCCCACCAGGGTCGATGCTGACGTCGCGGAAGTGGAATTCCTGGGGGAGTTTACGACGGGTCCACCGGCCCCCCTCACCGTAGACCCACAAATGACGGCCTTCCACGGCGGTGAGGACTCCTGCGGTCGAGTGCACCTTGCAGCGGTAGCCTGGAATCGCCTCGCCGTTGCCGGGAACAGGGGCGAGGGGCTCGAAATCCAGCCCTCCATCCCGGCTTATCCAGAAGGGCTGCCGGTTGCCCTTGGCCCGGAGATAGATCACCCCCGCCTTGTCACGGTACAAGCCGAGCCAATAGCGGTCTTTCGGAGGGATAGCGATTTTCGCCGTGAACACCGAAAGATCCGTAATTACGCGAACGTCCTCAGGCGTCCAGACCAGGGTGCAAAAATCCAAGGGTTACTGATCCTCCTCCTTGAATTCCCCTTCAAACACGCAATCCGAGGGGGGGAACATCTCGTAGATCTTCTCGACCAGGCTCTCTCCCAGCCATCCCCCGAGCAAGCCCCCGCCGATCGCCCCGA
Source organism: Deltaproteobacteria bacterium (assembly GCA_019308905.1). NCBI lineage: Bacteria > Pseudomonadati > Myxococcota > Myxococcia > Deltaproteobacteria bacterium. The sequence goes on along the minus strand of JAFDHF010000025.1, from coordinate 38,515 downwards.
TAATGCCGCCGATGATGGCGCCTGGAATGGCACCTGCCCCGCCGAAGAGGGCACCGACGGCAGCACCGGCGGCTGCCCCGGCCTTGGCTCCTGCAGCACCCAGGGCCAGGGAGCCGGCGATTCGTGCGACCTCCTGGAGAGCCACCCGGACTCTCTCGCCCTCGGGTGCGAGGGCTACCTTGACCCCGGCCACGGCTATATCGAGGGCGATGAGTATCTTGCCGGCCACCCGCAGGCGCCCTGCCCAGCGGTTGACCAGGATGTTGGGTTTTCCGGCACCGCGGATGATTTTGGTGTTGATTTCTTCGGGCGAAAGGCCCTGTTTGGCATACTTGGCGTAGAGTTGCTCGTAGCTGGGGCCGAACTTGTTGTGATACTCCCTGAGGTTCCGAGCTTCAAAGACCTTCTTGAGGATGGGGTTGCCCTGGGCCCTGATCTTCACTTTGAGCTGATTGCGTGCTTCCACGGCCCACCTGGCCGCGTCCCCCTGTGGGACGCCCTTCTCCACCATGGTTTTGGCCGTATCTGTAATTGCCCTGGCAGAGCCGTCGTAGATCTCACGGAGATAGGCTTCGTGCATGGCCACTACACTGCCGTAGTCCACCACCGAACGTGCCCCTGAAAGAGCGGCCGACCCGGCGGGTTTCGGCGGGGTCGGCCTGCCTCCCTGGCCGGGCTTTTGAGTCACATCGGAGAGCCTCGCCTTCGGGTCCTTCATGAACTCTTCCCACGTGTCGTACACGTAGAACTTCATGTAGGAGTGGGGAAAATTCTTCGGATCCGAACCGCCGAAGGGTTCCAAAGTGTGGGTCACCTTTATCCACACAGACCAGGGTCTATCCTTTCCGCCGGCTTTACCTCTGGCCACCACATCCTTTGGAATGTAAAGGGTCGGCTCCGGCAGGGTATAGTGGGACTCGTAGAGGAGCCTGTCTTCCGCGTCGTAGATCTGCCATCGCCGTCTCCATGAATTGGGACACCATCCCGACCTGATGGCCGTATACGCCGTGCCGTCGTATCCCTCCTTGATGATGGGCTTTACGTATGCAAGGCCGGGTACGAAGGTATGGCAGTCAGGGGGTGACGGAAAACGGGCAACAACCCCTTCGGGTCGAAGCAGCCTCTGAACGGCCTGGTTCCCCACCTTCTTTTGAAGGAGGAGTATGCGGGCGGCAAGGGGATTGTCAGACGGGGAGAGTTCAGGCCTGCGTGCTTCTGAGGCCGGACTGCCTTGCTCTGTCTCAACCTTTCTGGAAGCCGCTCTGGTGCGTGTATTCATCGGGTCTCTTCTCGGTCCCCTTCTTCCAAGGGTTCTATCCGTGACTCTCCTGGTTGTCTTGCCCGATCAAGCAAGGGGTACGGGCCGGCACGGCCTGTCCCGAGGGAGCCCTGGAGGAAAGATGATTCCTGCCTTGAAGAGACGGCGCCCCATGTAGAGGAGAAAAAAGAAGGCAAGGGAAAAGACCCCTGCGACCCCCCATCATTTGGAACTGGGACGGCCCGCTGATTCCTCCTGTCAGATCCGGCAGTCGAAGCGCCTGCAGAACCAGTCATCGTCCCGGCACCGCCGCTCCTGGAAATACCTGCGCCGGTCCATGGTATCGCTTTCCAGGAGCCAGATCATTATCTCGCAGAATCCCTGGGTATCCCTGTAGTGCTCAAGCACCCTGGCAAGCCTGTCGTTGGAGAGATGGACCATGGCCATGCGCAGGCGGTTGTAAATGATCCTCTTCATATCCACTCTATAGGGGTGGCTCTCCCGAAACAGATGATAGATGACGGTCTGGGGCTGAACCAGTACGTCATAACCCATCAGCCAGATCCGGAGGCTGATTTCCTGATCCTCGCTGCCCCACCGGGTCATCCCGGCGTCGTAGCCCCCGATTCTTTCAAAGTCCGCCCGCCTCATGGCCTGGCAGCCTCCTGGCAGGAGAGGAACGGGGTAGGGCAGATCGCCCGTCTCGAGGAGCCACTCCATCTCGAGGCTCGAGTCGCGCCAGGTGATTCCCAGTCCCCGCGTGCCGTCGCCATGTTGGAGGCTCGCAAAGGAGGGCCCTACCATGCCGGTTTTCGGATCCTCAAGGGGTGCGATCAGGGCTTTCATCCAGCCTGGAGGTGTATAGCAGTGACCGTCCAGGAAGAGGAGGATCTCTCCGCTGGCGGCATTAACACCATGATTGCGTGCGCCGGCAACTCCCAGGCCTTCTGCCCTTACCAGGGAAACCGGCCCCTTGTCCCCGAACAGGACGGCTGCACGGTCTCCGCTCGAGTCTGTGGAACCGTCATCGACGATCACCACCTCGAAGTCGGGGTAGGTGGTGTTTTCCAGAATACAGCCCACCGTGTCCACGAGGTTCTCCCCCTCGTTATAAGCGGGGATTATGACGGTGACTCTCCCGCGGCTCATTTTTTCTACCCCACGAGCAGGCGCCTGGCCTCGTCGATGAAGCTCATGGCTTTCACCTCTGAAACATCGAGCATCCGGGCCAACCGTGCAGGCTCCATGGAGGCCAACTCGGCCAGATTCGTGATCCCACCGGCTCTCAGACGCTCCGTGTAAGACCGGCCGATACCTCTCACCTCGTCCACACGGCGGTCCGGGTAATCGCTCGGGAGAAAGCGGGTCGGTCGAATTGTGGGTCTCACGGTGGGCCTTACGGTCATGGTCGGCCTTACGGTGACCGTCGGTCTGGGCGTGAATGTGGGCCGCGGCGTCACGGTCGGTCTCGGCGTAAAGGTGGGCCTGGGTGTGACCGTCGGCCTGGGGGTCACGGTAGGTCTGGGGGTAACCGTGGGTCTGGGTGTCACGGTAGGTCTGGGTGTGACCGTGGGGGTCGGTGTAGGTCCCGGTCTCCTCAGCACGGTGATGACAACCGTGTCCGGGGCGCTTCTCAGGCCTGCGCTGTCCTCCACCACCAGTTCCAGCACGTGTCGGCCCACGGGCAGGTCCACCTCGATGCGGGGTTGGTCTGTAACGATCGGAAAATCGTCGATTGTGTATGCCATGATGTGTGCTCCTTTCCAGCGTCAGAGTGCGGAGTTGCCGCCTGTCCGAGGACTGCCGGTCCTCCCTTCCTGAGAGCCACCTCCTGGCGGCCTCGACTCTCTAATCCTCTTTCCTCTTCCAGTGATACCGGACGATCTGCCGGCCTCCAAAGGCGCGGGATCCACCCGCGTCAAGGGTCACCACCATCCCTTCACCCCCGGTGAAGACCACCCGGTCGCGACCCGCATGGGCTATAGGAGCCTCGCCATGTGTCTCAGCCAACTCCCACTCGTAGCGAGTGATCTCGTGTCCGCCGAAGGCATGAGAACCGGAAGCGTCGAGGGCTATTCTCGCGGTGTCACCGGGAGTTAGAGCAGTCCTGTCCGCCCCTGCTTCAGCCACGGGAGGCTGGATGACGATCTCGGAGATCTCCCGGGCCGCCTCTGCCACGGCATCTTCCCTTGTAAGGAGGAGACCTATCTCAGCCCCCTCTCGGAGGGAGGTAATCAGGAGAGAGACCGCTGCCTCGTAAGCCTGATACTCGGGTGTGGCGACGACCCCGGGATGGGCTGTGCCCATCTCCTGCCCCACGTCCTGCTCCACGGCGGCCAGGGCGGCAAGCACAGCGGGAAGGTTTTCGGGATGGATAGAACCGGTGCGGGCCAACATCTCCAGAACCAGGGCTCCGTGGCGGACATCCTCGGCCGAAGGAACGGGAAAGGCCCGGGCAAGGGCTGCAAAGTCCCGCCTTTTGCGACCCATGAGTTGGACCACTTCCTCCATTACTGCAGGTGGGAGGGGTCGCTCGGCTGTGCCCACAGAACCGGCCCAGACGACGTACCTGCGGTCGATCTCGTTGCCTCCGGGATTGTCGGGGTCGACCGGGTTGGCGATCCCCGTTGCCCCCGGCTGCAGAACGATGCGGGCCAGCTCCAGCCGGAGCCTGTTGTCCGGCTGTGAGGTAGTGATCTCCAGGCGGGGAATTTCCGCTACCCGTGTATAGCCGCTGTACTGCGGTGCTTGTACGTTTTCGACCCGATCGGTTTCTGATTCTTCGTACCGGATGGCTACGTAGACCGGTTGGGGCAAGGAGTAGGCATCAGGGTGGATGGTGAGGGTGCCCGGCTGGCCGAGGTAGATCTCTCTCCCGGCGCCGTCCAGGGCCGCCCCGGGAAGCACCCGGATGTTGAATCCCCCTGCCGCCTCCACGCGGAGATCGTCCCTCTCACCCCGGAAGATACCGGGAGTGTGGAGTCCGCGGTTGTGGAGCATCCGTTTCTCCATGTGGTAGTTCTGGCCCTGGGTCCAGTCATCTGCCGTGGTGAAGAAACCGGTGAAGAAATTTAGACGTTTGAATTCGGTGATATTGATCATGGTCCTTCCTCTCTGTCCTCGTCAACCGACGGTAGTATCCAGGCCGATGGTGGATCGGATTCCGATCTGCATCGGCTTCAGCCGGTATAGGGTCACCACCGGCGTGAGCTTGAGGTAGTAGATCGTGTGGGCCGGCTTCTCCAGGTCCACAATGGCCCGCACCTTGTCGAGTTTCACCTTCTCCATCTCAGCCTGTGGGACCTGGACGTCGACAATGAACCTGTAGGGCAGCTCGGCCTCGTCTACGAGAACCGTGTCTCCCCTGTAATGCACGGTCTGCCCGTTGCCCTCTTTGTCTGCCACGGCAAGGGTGTAATCCTCATCAACGAGCCCGTCGCGGCGGGTGATGGTTGCACCCTCATAGTGGTCGATTTGACCGTTCACCCGATGTATGGTTACATCCCCGTCCTCGAGTGTGACCTCCCTGACCGTGTCGGCCCGGTAGTACCACTGGTGGATCTCCCCCCCTTCGACACGCTCAACCACATAGTAGTCGTGATAGGCCGGCGGCTGGCGGCGCACCGCTTTCTCGATGCGGGCTATGGATATGTCCTCAGGGCTTGTGCCCCCGATCCGGGAGGCGACGCCGATCTGTAAGCCCGCGGGCCAGCGGCATTCACGGATGTCGGGTACCAGCCCGGTATAGATCTCGAGATACCGCTTCAGACCCCGCACCGTGCCTCGCCACCGATAGAGTTCCACCGCCTCGCCGATGAGCCGCCTCCGTTTGGCCTCGTCCCATTCCTCGTCAAGGACCAGGGAGACCCAGGTGGCCAGCCAGGGCAGGAACTCCGCGTCGGTGAGGGCAGGGGCAAAGTACCGGTCGATGGTTGCGAGAACCCCCTCAAAGGCCGAAAACACCCTTTCAAAGGGCAGGAGGAACTCTCCCAAGAAGGGATCTTCCCGGTAGAGGGCAGGTAGATAGTCGAGGTAGCGGCTTTGGGTCGGGCCCTTCATAGGCTCTTCTCCACTCGGGTGGTACGGGCGGACCACACCTGGATCGTACTGGCGGAAAGATCGAAGTAGACCAGGTGGTTGGGGGGTATGGCCGCACGGTCGCCCGCCGCGGTCCAGCCGCCCCCCTCCTCTTGTCTGGTTTCAAGGACGAGAGATTCCACGTGATCCACCCCTGATGTTCCTTCGATCACCTGGTAGACCTCGGAGGCGTAGACGTCCCTTCCAAAGGGCCACCCTTGCCGGGCCGGGCCACCCTCGAGGGGATGGAAGAAGCCCTTCAGATTCATCCCTATCCGGCCTTGGAGGGTTTTCTCTTCGACCCCGTCTTTTCTAACCACACAGGCACGGATGCGCATATCCGTGTATTCCGGCCTGAGAACGTGGTGGCGGCAGGTGATCAGTCGCCGTTCGTCCAGAAGCCTCCAGACCCGGGCGATGCAGTCGGCCGTGGGCTTTGGTTTTTCCCCCGGCGTGTTTGGGACGACCACGAGGCTCACGTGGCCGTGGCGGGGGAGGTCAGGGTCGGGGGAGGTCAGATCCCGCTCTGCCAGACAGTTGACCCGGGCGATGTTGAGGCCGGCCTCTTCCAGGATCAGCTCTTCGAAGTCCTCGGCCCGGACGGCACGCCAGCGTTTCCTCAGGGCGCGGGCCGCCTGATCACGTGCCTCCTGGATTCCCGTCGGATCCATGGCGCCTGAACTTTCTGCCTTGCTGAAGATGGACAGGGATACCCCCGAATCGAGAGCTGCCTTCACGCCTTGGTCGAGATTGTCCGACTCTTGGTCGATCCTGAACTCGGTCCCTCCCGGGACGCGCCCCCCCCTGCCCAGGGTGGAACGGTATGTGGAGATGATCTCGGCACCCTCCTGGGGGACTCGTCCCATGTTGCCGCCGCCGAAGCGGATCACGCCGAGGCGTGGCTCCACGGTGAAGTGGGGATCGTGGAGCGTGGAGCCGACCAGGCTGGGTCTGTACAGCCAGGCCTCGCCCTCTACCCGCACCTCCGGTACCTGAGGCGGCAGGTCGCTGGGATCGAGAACGACAAAGGGACGGGCCAGGGAGAAAACCTGATGGGCCATCCCGTTGGCTGTCCCGAGCCGCTCGTTTCGAATCAGGGTCGTCTGCCGTGCCTCAAGGAGGCCGCCTGGATTTTCCGGCGTCAACCGAAGGGCCCGGACAGTCTCAAAATGGAGGGGCTCCCCTGTTCCGCCCGATTCGGCCACAAGGGGTGTCTCCCGAGGCAGTGTGAGCCCGGCCTCCAGCCCCTGAGCGGTGACGGCCAGAGTCACCGAAGCAGGCTCGGCAGGACGGAAATCGGCGCCTAACAACTCGAGAAAGCGGACTTCGCTTGCCTCCGGGATCCGGTTCAAACGGTAGATAAGGGCTTCCGCGAGCCAGGCAAATAGCTCGACCAGGGTGATCCCCGGGTCTGATACGTTGTGATCCGTCCAGGCGGGTGCATACCGGGGGATCAGGGCCCGCATCTCCTCCACCAGGTCGGTGAAGGTGCGATCATCCAGGTTCGGCAGGGGGATCGGCATAGCTTTACTCCAGAACCATCTTGATGTCGTGGCCGCCGGAATAGATCAGGTGGCCCTCGGGCACGAAGATCCGGTCTTCCAGGGGGCTTACCGCCAGTATGGGCAGAAACTCGAGCCCTGGATGGCGGAGGGTACCGGCCACGATGCTGACCTTTTCCCCCGCCTCGAGACTCCTGACCGCCACCGAATCTGTCTCGACTCCCGAAGGGAGGGAGCCGTTCCGGGCCGAGATCGGGAGGCGCAGACGCCTGTCTTCCGAGCTCAGGGCCTCGGCCTTTTCTGGCAGAACAAAGGACTCTGTAAAGGTCACCCTATGGCCGGAGATGGAGGCTATTCTGAGATTCTCCTTGACAACCGAATTGTCCGCTCCGACCAGACAGGCTCGGTCGCCCGACTTGAAGCCCGAGACGGCAAGAAACCTGAGCTCCTCTCCTGCCCGGAGGGGCTCTGCCAGGAGGAGCTTGATCCGCTCGTCAAAGGTACCCACCTGGCTGCCCACAGGAGCGTCCAGGGGGACCTGTTGCCTTGCCCCCTTTTTCGGCCCCACCTCGAGGCGGAACTGCTGGATCGAGGCGAGGAGTCTTATGAGAGCCACGTGGTCGACTTCAGGCACCTCTTCGACTTCGGCGCAGACCTCAGAGAGGTAGACATCCCGGCCCAGCTCCCAACCCCTGCGGTCTACACCTCCCAGGAGAGGATGGAGGAAGGTTTCCAGTCTCTTGAGTACCGCAAGCTTCGCGGCGTCCGCCTTGTCGGGGTGTTCCGGGACCACTTGGGCTTCTACGGCGGCTTCGATATACTCGGGCCCTGTAACGTAGATGCGACCGGCAGCCTTCAGGTTGGCCAGGACTCGGTCTTTCAGGTAGCCCTCCACTCGCCGCAGCAGGGCCGGAGGGGGTGTAGGCCTTGTATCTCGGCTCTCGGGCGTGATGACCACCGTTACCCAACCCGGCTCTTCAAGGCCTGTGGCGTTGCGTACGGGCAGACACGCGGCACGGGCCACCTCGCCGCTTGCCTCCCTGGCAAGCCAGACAAAATCCTCGGATGTGACGGCCCGCCGACGGTGTTTGAGACTCTGCGGGCCCCGCTCCTTGACTTCACTCACCGGCTTGGAATCGGAACCTCCGGCTGCCGGCTCTGGATTGGTCGCACTCTTGATGTTGGCCAGATCCCCGCTCGGGTTGCGTAAGGCCGTGATAGCACCTGCCGGTGCATTGGCCTTGGCCCCATCGAGGTTGCGGTAGATAAGGGCCCTGATGTTGTCTCGCCCCACAGGGGGAATCTTGCCCTGCTCGCCGTCCCCAAAACGGACATCCCCTGTAATGGCATCGAGGGTGAAGTGCCTGCTCGAAGGAGCAGAGCCATGGAAGTCGGATACCCGGGTCCATCGGATCCAGATCCCTTGTCCGGGGGCACCCCCTTTGTCTTCCAGGAGAGCACCGGCCGTGCTGCCGGCGCTGCGCAGTTCCTCCTGGAGCCGTCTCAGTTCATCACTCGGGGGGCGGTCAGGTTCCCTGACCGCGAGGGAAAGCTCGGGGAGCACGGGAGGTCTCTTGAGGGTAAAGACCTGATTCGGCTTACCGTCACTCGAACCGAGAACCTCGTTCCGGATGGTGACGGCATTAAGGGCAGGGGCGGTATTGAGGCGGATGGCCTTGAGAAAGGGCGTGGGGATCGGCCTCGTCCCGGGCCTTCTTGCCTCTGCCTCTGCCCGGCTCCAGATATATTTCGCTATGGGTCGGTCCTCGGCACCCCGGGAGTTCGCTCCATTGAGAGAGACAGTCGCCCTTTGACCCTCGGTGACAATAGTCCGATCAGGGCCCGCCTCGGCTGTGGGAGGGCTGGAAGATACTATCCGCCAGGTATAGGTAGAGATCTTTCCCCCTGGGCCGAAGGCCTCCGAGTTGAAGGCGTCTAGGGTGACGGCGGCCTTGCCGTCGAGAGCAGTGACCTTCTGGTCCTGTCCGGCCCTTGCAAGGGGGCCGAGGCGCCAGGTGTAACGGGTGATCCTTCTCGACTCGTCAAAGGACAGGGACCTGGAAGCGTCGAGGGAGACGGTGGCTGTCTCCCCGTCGGAACTTACCTGCCCGTCGCCTCCGGCGTCGGCCAAGGGGTGGAGGTGGGGCCGGCCCCGGAGCCAGTAGGCCTCCTGGCCGAACTCGGTTCGGGGTTTGTGATCCTCTGGTCCGAAGAAACCCAGATACTCTCTCCGCTTCAGTCCCCTGCTCCCGTCCGAGGCCCGGAGGGCGGCCCATCGGCTCCCGTTCCAATATTCCCAGAAGACCGGAGGCAGGGTTACATGGGCGGCGGCCTCTTCCTGAACATCGAGGAGCAGCTGGATCCATTTGTTCCGGGGGAAGGCGGGCTTGAAGCCCATATAGAGAGCCGGTCCTTCCTCGGCTGCACTGAAAGGCGAGAAAGGGGTGTTCTCCTCTATGGTCGCGGAGGTACGGTCTGTGAAGGCCGAATCCACCTGGCTGAGGCAGTACTCTGCGTGCCCGGGCTTCCCTGCAGGGGGCCGGTAGGTGTAACCCAACCTGAGGGAGCCCAGGGCCGGGGGTTGGACCACCTCTGGCACCCACCGCCTCCCCCTGGCGTCCCAGTAACCCTCCCGGCCATAGAGTCCCCTTGTCATTCGGACCCGCAGCCAGTGGTGTTTCTCCCCGTTTACCGTGACGGGCCTGGAGGGATCGAGTTCCGGATGGGCGGAGTCGGGTAAGACGAAGGAGACCTCGTGCCGGCCTGCCAGGGTAAAGGCCCGGCTCGTATCCCGAAAGTGGAAACCAGGGGTGGACTCTGCCGGAGCGCGGCTCGAGGACCTGCCGATCGGCTGCCAGGTCTCGCCGTCGTAGTACTCCCAGGTCAGGACCACCTCCTCGGAGGCGACCCCCGGGTCCCCGATATCCAGGGTCAGGGTGACTGTCGCTCCGGGTTTGGCGAGGGGTTCATCCGCGGCCATGTAAAAGGTGTCGTGATTGCATGGCCGCCTGCCCAGGGGATAGAACTCTTTTGTGAGGTCCAGCGGGATATAGGCGGCGCTCTCGATGGGGTTGTAATAGGAGAGATCGGGCAGGAGGTTCCCCGATTGGACACGCACGCTTCTGGAAATCCTGACCGTATCGAGGACCGGAAGGAGGGTCCGGTCTGCGCCTCCTGTCAAAAGGGCACGGATCCAGCGGCTGGTCCACTGCTCGTCGTTCTGGGTGATCGTATGCTCACCGATTTCGGGTGGTGCGGTGAAGGTGACGAACCCGCTTGTGAGAAGTCCCCGGGTCTCGTCCTCGGGCTGAGGGGAAAAGCGCTTCCAATCCGCGGCATTCTCGTCGTAATATTCCCACAGAAGCCGCCAGTCAGGAGACCCATGTTGCGCTTTGACCTGAAAATGGAGCTTGATGACGGCACCCTTCCGGGTTGCCTCGTCGGGAAAGGCAAAGACCGCGCCATGGCCTATGTAGAGGGCGCGCCTCCGTTCTTTTTCGCCCCGGAATGCGGCAAAGCCCGCACGTGTGGTTTCAGCGGAAGAGGCAGAGTCCCCGCCTCCAGCCTCCGGGGTACGGTCGCTGTAGTTGAGCGGATCAAAGGCGATGCACTTTACGAGTCTGGTTGAAGAGACCACCACATCGCGTTCGGTCTCGAAGATTATCTCGGGGAGGGTCTCGGTCTGAACCGTTGCCACCTGGGTGCCGGCGGGTACGAGGATGTGGGAAGGGCCGTCGGGTTGGAGGGTGAAGGTGAGTTCCGTACCTGCCGGACTGGGGGGGAGCAGATCGACCCCGGCTTCGTTGAGGAAGGCCAGGAAGTGCTTTTCAGGTACCTGGTCGAGGCGGTTGAAGACGAGTTCCACCATGCGGCCGAAGAGGTTCATCAGCGCCCAGCCTGCTCCTCCGGGCTGGAGTTTCAAGCCCTGCTCGGCCAACTCTTCCTTCACAAAGTGGAGGGCCTCCTCGGAGTTTCGTGCCTCTCCCTCGGTGTGATTTTTGATCCGGATCCTGAACCCCGGAGCTTCGATTCTCATCGTACCTCCCCACGTTCCAGGTAGAAGGGATAGACCAGGTTGAAACGGGTGTCCGTGGCCCGAACCCGGTAGCGGATATTGATCCGCAACAGGACCGGCCGGCCCGGGTCGGCCTGGACATTCACCTCCTCCAGGTCGATCCGCGGTTCCCAGCGGGTGAGGGCCTCTTCCACATGAAAGCGGACAAGGCCGGCAGTACGGCTGTTGTTCGGGGAGAACACGTAGTCGTGGATGCCGCAGCCGAACTCAGGACGCATCAGCCTCTCTCCAGGTGCGGTGCCGAGGATGATCCAGATCCGCTCTCGAATATCCTCTTCATGGCGGCTGAGAGCGATCTCGCCCTGGTCGTCGGTCTGCACGGGAAACTTCCATCCCACCCCGAGGAACTCCTGGCTCATGGCTACGCTCCTTTGGTGAAGATCGTGCTCTGGACGCTCTTGATCGCCGGTACGGTCGGCGGCGACGTTGGAGCACCGAGGTTACCCACGTGGAAATGGGCGTTGAAGATATCGAGAAAGGTGTCGTTCACCAGGGTCAGGGCGGCGGAGGAGCCCAGCTTGATCGAGGTGGCATCCAGTGTTATCGCGGAAGGGGCCGAGATGGTCACCGTGCCTGTCACGTTGATTGTCAGGTTGCCCCCCACTGTCTGGTCCTGGTTTCCACCGGTCTTGACGGTCAGGGAATTGGCATTCGAGTCGAGCACCATCTCGTTGCCGGCCTTGTCGGCCAGGGTCACGGTGCCGGCTGCATCGTCGAGGGTGATAGTGTGGCCCTCCTTGGTTTTCAACTCGATCTTTTCCTGTCCTTTTCCGTCGTCCAGGTGGATCTCGTGCCCACCCTGGCTCTTTATGATCAATCTCGCCTTCTCCTCGTCGATGTTGTCGTCGAAGGTAAGAACGTGGCCGCTCCTGGAGTGGATGGTACGGAGGTGGTTCTTGCCCTCCCCATCCATGCTCTCCGGGGGTTCGTCGTCGGCGTTCCAAAGAGAGCCGATGACAAAGGGACGGTCCAGGTCTCCGTGCTCGAAGGCCACGAGCACCTCTTCCCCTACCTCGGGGACGAAGTAAGTACCCCGCCCACTTCCAGCCATGAGCGTGGCGATGCGCGCCCAGTAGCTGTGGGCCCGATCCTCCTCGGAAGAGATGGATACCGCTTCTGCGGCCTCACCCATCCAGGGGAAGTCGACCTTGACCCGGCCGAGGTTGAGGGGATCCTTTATGTCCCGGACTATGCCGACCACCACGCCGTACACCTTGTTCTGCTGGTCGGCCCCGGGAGTGCGGGCATTGAGAAGTTCGAGCAGGCTCATCTGGCGTTCCTCTTTACCTGGAAATCCGTACGGTACCCCCCGCCGTCGATGGTGTGGGTGGCCGCGGTGACGTAATAGTTCCCGCTGAATCTCTTCCCCAGGCCTTTGAGGGCGAGTACCATCCTCGCCCTGAGCCTCGGGTTGCCGATGCAGGAACCGCTTCCTGTGATGAAATTCATGGCCTGGGTCTCGAGCCTGGCTCGGGCCACCTCGTTTGCCTCCTGGGAGGTGGTAATGTTGTGGTCCTCCACCAGGAGGTGATGGTCACCGAAGACACTGCGGGCTATCTGTTGGCCTGTCTCTGTGCCCATCTTAACCCGCTCATCGCCGGCCCGGGCAGTGCCCACCAGGGGTTCCTTGCCCCGGCCCTGCGAGGTCTGAGATCCCCTCACCGTGACCTCTGTGGGAGCATTGAAGGTGGAGAGCCTGGGGCTGAAATGGATGAGACTCCTGCCCCACTCAAGGGTCAACCCGGGGCTCGGGTTCTCCAGATAGCGGGGGCGTTGAAAGTAGAGGGTCTCTCGTTTCACCACCACCTCGTAGCCGATCCGCTCGGCCCTTTGCCTGAGAAAAGAGGCGCACGTCTCCCCTTTGGGGGAGACCAGGGGATACTCCACCTCGGTCTCATCCACCATGGGCTCCAGGTTCATCTGGGTGGCGATTTGGCGGACGATTCCACTGTCGGTGGTGGCCTTGAACGGCTTTCGAAGGCGCGTCCGCTGGAGCCTGTGATAGAGGCTGTATCCCTGCACCCTCAAGGTGGGCTGTCCACTGGCTGGAAAACTGGGATTGACCGCGGTTATCTCCCCAACCATCATGGAGACGAGATCGTCCGCGTAACCCATGTAGATCTCCACCCTGTTACCCTCGTCAAAGATACGGCTGTCCATCCACTGGAGCCTCTCTCCACCTGGGAAGAGGCGATCAGGTTCAGGGAGGTGATCCCGGACGGTGAAGCTGAAGGAGTCGGCCCGGTCTGCATTGTCGACCACGGTCACCGAAAGCACGTCGGCGGTGACGCCGTGACGGAGCTCGGTGCCGCCGAGCAGGATTCGAAAGCTGGGTGCATAAGACCTGCCTGGACTCACGGATACGATCACTCCAAGGCAGGGATGACCAGCACTTGCCCTGGTCTAAGGGCAAGGGGGTCATCCATGCGGTTCTCCTGGGCGATGGGTCGCCACAATCCTGGGTCGCCATACTCCTGGTGAGCGATCCTGTTCAGGGTATCACCCCTCTTGACCACGTAACGCTTGGTGAAATCCGCTGACTGGAGGTTCCCAGCCTGTTTCTGTGCCTCGCAGTATTCCTTGAAAGAGACGTCCACCGTGGCCCTGACAGGGGTTCCGTCCGGGAGGAAAAGGGTGAAGCGCTGGTCTGCCCTTTCCAGCACCCCGGCAAAATCGAGTCTGCCCCAGTTGAAGTGGCAGACTGGGGGAGCGTGGAGCTCTCTGTGGATCTCCAGGAGCTTCATGATCTTCTGGGTGTGCTCCCTCACATCAGAGCCCTGTTCATAGGTATCGAAGAACAACTGCATGGAGAGCGTACGGGCATTTCCGCGGACAAACTGAAGCGGCGGGGTACCCAGGCCGGGTATGGCCACCTCGGCAAACTGGTTGGCCTTGTTGAGTCGATATTCCGTGGGGTTGAACAGGACCTGGACGACCTCTTTCTTGTTCTTTATCTCGTACCAGATCGTCGCCTTTTCGAGTTCCATGGTACTACTGTCCTCCTCAGCCTAGATGCCGAGACTCTCCCGCTCTATGGTGAGACGGTCCTCTATGATGGAATAGACTTGATCTGCCAGCCGCTCCAGATCTATTGCCCGGCCACCCGCCTCGGCCGTTCCCCCGCCCGAAGGCTCTTCCGCAGATGATGGGGTTCCACCCTCCTCTCTCTGCGCTGCCAAGGGGACTCCTTTTCCGGAGTTCCCGGATCGAGCGTTGATCTGCGCTAAAGGTTGTCCCCTCCTCCCGGCCGGGCTCTCGGAGACCCTCCTGACAAGGGGCATTTCCCCGGTCGAGCCGGGTATCTCTCCCATCAACGGCCGGGCATCCGTGAGAGGAGAGACCCCTGTCGCCACTTCTCTGTCCGGGGTCCTCACCTGCCCTCCACCCGGGCCACCTTGCTCTTGCTCCCCCAGCACGGCTTGTCCGCGAGGGCCGGACATCTCTCCCCGCATGGCCGCGAAGGGTCCGAGAGGCAAAGAAGAATCGATCGGCAAGAGGGCCGGTTGCACCCCGCGGCCCGGCTTGGAGCCGGGCATGGAAGATCGAGGAGGGTCTATTACGGCATAGGAGATGATATCCGGCACGTTGGGCACGTGGGTCCTTTGGAGGCCGGGTCCCCGGGCAGCGGAGGGCACGCCGTCCGGGTGTCGATTTCTGGAATGGCCTGATTCTCGCTGCACAAGGGCGGGCTGCAATCCTTGTTCGTAGAGGCTCCCCGAGGAAGGAGTCGAGGTGATCCTCTGAAACCCGCCGGCCTTGTTTGAGATCGGCTCCTCAAGAGGCCCGCCGGTAGGCCACGAGGGTGAGCCTGGAGCAACCCTTGCCAGAGACCCCTGGTTCTGCAAAGGGAAGGCCGGATCAGGGGCTGCCCTGCCCGGAGCCGGGGTTGAGATCAGGGTCCCGGAAAGAGCCGGGGCCGGCGTGGACCCAAGGCGGCCGGAATCCCGGGCAGAAGGCTCAGGGGCAAGAGGCAGCCCGCGGGTTCCAGCCTCCTGCGAAAGGAGAGGATTCGATACTCCCCTCTGGAGCGGGACTTTTCCGTCGGATTGCGGAGTCAGGGAGCCGGCCTTAGGGGTTGAGACTCGGCGACCCGGTTTTGCTTGAGGGGCCTCTTCTCCCTCGGGAGAGACCTGCTTCCCGGAGAGCAGGCCGGGGTCGCCGGGCCGTGGCGCTCCAGGACCTGCGGGCTGGAGGGCAGTCCTTGCCGGAAGGTCCGAGTAGGCGGCGAGACTGCCGGCTTTTCTGTCCCTGGCTGCGGCGGCATAGGTGGTTGCGAGAGGTATCCGGGCAGGGGACTTGATCGGTTCGATTCCCGTCTGCACGGCGTCAATCCCCGCGGCCGGGGGAACAGAGTCCCTGCCCCGTGAGGAGGGAGGTGTCTGGTAGAGATCTCGGTTTGTGGAGGCAGGCCCTCCTGCCGGATCTCGGTAAGGACTCGTCTGAGGAGAGAGAGGGGGAGAAAGCCCCATCCCGGCAGGGGCCGACAGGGGGCTGTACGAGAGAAGAGGGAAATCCTGGGAAAAGGAAACCCCTACAGGCCTGAAGCGTCTCCGGATCTCAGAGAGCATGGGCAGGTAGCCCGACTTCGACTTGCCGGCTGGCCACCCTGCCGGATCTGTCTGTATGAGCCCCGGAGCCCGCCCGTAGCGGCCCAGGATACGCTCTCCCAGTTGGGTGGTCGCTTCCTGTGTCTCCTGCACAGAGATATCACGGGTCGGCTCTTTCCGGGGACCTCGGGCAGGGATCTCTTGTTTAGGGCCCTGTTGCTTGGGTTTCATCTATTGGTTCCTCCCGGTCTGCTCTCTCACCGTGCTTTGGCTATTCCCCTGTGGACCAGTTCCACCGTCTCCACGGCCACAACGGCGGAGGTCGCGCGCAGCTCCGGCCCGGTCCACTTGACCGGATAGGCCTGGACAAAATTCCAGCGCCACTTCTCTTCTCCTGCGGCGTCCAGAAGGACGATGGATCCGTTTTTCCTCTGGATGGTACCCTGGGTCACCTCCTGGTGCCACTTCCAGAGGGCGTCGACGTCTGTCATCCCGTGTTTGAGAACGAGATTCGACGGATAGCGGGCAGGGCCGGCCAACCTGTGAACATAGCCGTTGACCCCGCCTTCGCGATAGTCGTGGACCTCGACTTCGACCTCCAGACCGGTGACCTCGCTGAACCCGCCGGCCACTACCCCATCGATTTCGACCAGGAAGTTGAAAGCCAGATAAGGGTCTGTACGGTCCCCTACCGCCATGGTTTGCCGCTCCCTGCGGTCTCATTGAGCCGGTGATTGATCTTGGCGATCTCCCCGACCCACCGCTGCCGCTCGCGGTGTTCCATCCCCATGATCTGGTCGAACGGCCAGTGGAAGTGATAGGCTATGTAAGCTACCTCCTCGAACAGTCGGTCCAAGGGGTAGCTCATCACCCCCCCGAGCCGTTGACCTCCACCTCGAAGGCCTTCTCACAATGGGGGCATGTGACCCCCAACCGGCTGTGGCCGTTCTGGTTGACGCGACGATAGAAGTCCTGCAAGAAGGCCAGATCGGCCGAGAAGATGCCCTCGATTATCTTGGGATTGATGTGGGTCAACTCGCCGAGGCGGGTGATCACCCGGGAAAGGAGGATGATCACCAGATAGCCCGGGTTCGCCTGGACACGGGGATCCTTCATGGGTGCGATCTCGTCGTAGGCTGTGGCAAGGCGCATCACTCCCTCACGGTGGAGGTTGCCATCGGCGTCCACATATCCCCGGGGCAGGGTGAAAGGGAATTCTGTCTCGAGCGTCATGCCTTTTCCACTCCTTCATGGGTGATTTCCAGGTCCTCGACAGCCACCTCGTTTCCCGTGGCATTGAGGCTCGGGCCCGTCCACTTGGTGGGCCAGCCGTTGCGGAAGTTCCAGCGGAGCTTCTCCTCTCCGGCGTCGTCCAGGAGGACGATGGAGCCGTTCTTTCGCTCAACCTTGCCGTCCATTGCCTTCTTTCGCCACTCCCAGAGCTCCGCATCGTCGGTGATGCCCCACTTAAGGGTGATGTTGGAATACTTGACCAGGCCCGGCAGCTTGCGCGGCGTCAGAGCTTCGTTCCCCTCCCGGTATTCGATGGGGTCCTGGGAGGAATCCAACCCGGAGCATTCCCGGAAGCCCGCCCGGGTGATGCCGTCCAACTCCACCAGAAAATTATAAGCGCGATACGGATCTTTTCGATCTCCCACTGGCATGATTCAAACCTCCTTGGCGTTTTATCCGGGCCCGGCGGACCCGGCAGGTCTTGCCCCGGTGTCGGGATACCGGTTCAATGCACTACAGGTATACACGTGGACGAGATTGCCCTCCTGGTCCCTGAGGAAGGCCCGATCGCCCACGTTGTTCCAGATCGCGGCCCCGCGCCGCCCCCAGTAAAGATCTTTCGCCGTGTCGGCCCCGGCTTTTGTCCAGATGCGTACCGACAGGCCGGGATGCAGGGTAAATTGCGGGAAAACAAAGGTGTGGCCGGCAAGGTCGCTGATAGTCCAACCTGTCAGATCGGCGGGCCTTTTGCCCTTGTTCTCGATCACCACATGCTCTCCTGCCCAGTCATGACCTGGAGGGTCGTATTCGATACGAGTAATTGCCAACTCGGGGGGAGGACCGCCTCCCGTGGGATTCGGCGTTCCCGGCGAGCCGCGGGGTCTTGTGGGCTTGAAGGCCACCGTTGCTCCGCCGGCCTCCTGGATGATGCGGAGGATGACGAATTCATTCGGCTCTGTGGGAGCAAGACGGACCTCGGCAACCAGTCTTCCTGCCCGGCGTACCTCCGGTGGGCTTGTTTCTTCATCACACTTCACCGAGAAGGCCTCCTCGGGTGATGTCCCCTTGAGTGCTCCCCTCTGGAACAGGTCGGTGAAATAGACGGTGAGCTCCCGGCGGATCCCGGCCCAGAGGCTGGGATCATGGGGTTCGAAGACGGCCTCCGACAGGGTCTGGCCCACCCAGCGTGCCACCGTGAGAAGGAGACGGCAGACGCTGACATAGGCCAGGTTCTCATCCCTGCTGAGGGTCCGTGCCCCCCAGACCCGGATGCCACGTCCAGGAAAGGCTCGGAGACAGTTGACTCCTGCGGGATTGAGGAGACCTTGCTCTCCATTGGTGAGAGAGACCTCCAGATCGAGGGCTCCTTCCAGCACTTCGTTGGCCGGCGCCTTGTGAACCCCCACCTGCCTGTCGCTTCTCGCATAAACCCCTGCCACATGGCCGCAGGGCGGCACGCAGGTGGTCTCCTCCAACTTGATCCAGGGGTAGTAGAGTGCACCCCTGGTCCCCTTCAGCTTCTGCCGTTGGACGAGAACCTGGCTGGGATCCGCCCCGGGAAGGCTGTCGAGTATGGCAAAAGGACCCTCCAGAGAATCGCAAAGGCCGAGGACATCGTTCTGCATGGCCGTCACTTCCTCGGGGTTGGGCGACCGACCCCATCGCCGCAGGAGCTGCCCCACATAGGCCGACCAGACAGGACCGAGGGAGTCTGGCGGGGGGAGAGCCTCCTGGGGATACATCCTGATAAGATCCGGAGTGCAGACCAGGTCTCCCGTCTCCCAAGAGGCCAGGGCATCAAGGCCCATCTTCAGTGCATCTCGGGGCGGGTCGGCCCGGTCCAGAGGTACCACATAGCAGAGAGTCCCGCGGTTTTCGAAGAAGCCCCGGACCGCGTCAGCCAGGTGGCCCCCCGGTGGGGGCGGGCCGAAGGCCTCCTCGAACTGGGGCCAGAGGGTGACGCGTTGGGGGGTATAGAGGGTCTTCCTCCCCAACTCGTCGCCGGGGACTCTTCCGGTGTAACCGAGGAAGGCGGGTACCCCAGTGCGTGGCTCGGCCCTTGCCTCGAGCAGTCTCTCCTCCCTATAGATCCCGGGTGTCGTGTAGGTCGGCATTGTCGATTCCACCCTGATGCCGGGTCTTCCGGGCGGTTATGAACCGCTCGGTCCCGTCCACTGGCTGATACGGAAAATCACGAACTCAGCAGGCTTGACAACAGCCACGCCGATCTCGGTGACCACCTGGCCGAGTTCGCGTACCTCCGGTGGATTCGTCTCGGCATCGCACTTCACGTAGAAGGCCTCCTGCGGAGTGGTGCCGAAGAGGGCTCCCCCACGCCAAACGTTGGTGAGGAAGGCCGTGATGTTCCGCGTTATCTTGGCCCAGAGCTTCGGCTCGTTCGGCTCAAAGACGACCCACTGCGTCCCCTTGTCTATGGACTCGCGGAGGAAGTTGAAGAGGCGGCGGACGTTTATGTAGATCCACTCGGGATCGCCTGCCGGGTCAGAGGCGAGGGTACGTGCCCCCCAGACCTTGATAGTGCCGTTGAAGGGCCGGATGCAGTTGACCCCCTTTGGGTTGAGGGTCTTCTGGAGGATCTTGCTCACCCGGTATCGAGTTCCCAGAGCGCCCATGATCATCTCGTTGGCAGGGGCCTTGTGCACGCCACGCTGGGCGTCGCTTCGGGCGTAGATCCCGGCAAGATGGCCGCTTGGAGGAACGGCGACGCGGGAACCAGCCGGCTTGAGGGGATCGGCCACCTCGATCCAGGGGAAGTAGAAGGCACCGTATCCCTTCTTGTTTGCGGCGGGCCGCCAGATGCCGCTGTCATCCGTGGTGATGACGAAGTTGTCGTCGGTGATATCCCGGGTGCTGTCGAGGATTGCCACCCGGTCTTCCATCAACTGGCAGTGGGTGACGAGCTTTTCGTGGATCGCGTGGAGGGCGTCCTGGGAGGTGTCTGGCGGCAGAGGAGCGGCCACCACCGCGATCTCGTCGATACTCTGGAACTGGTCCACCGCATCGTCCAGGTCATCGACGGAGCTGACCCGGTTGACCCAGCAGCGGGTGCCCCCGTTGTTGAAGAACCCGTAGACCCCATGGGCCAGATACTGATTGGCTGCCTGGAAATCGCCGAATTTCTGCTTGAACTCCTCCCAGTTGTTTACCGGCTGAGGGTCTTGAGCGTCGGCTTGGCTGTAATGGCCGCCTGCCGGTTTCTCAGGCATCTGGTCATCTGCAATATCGGCAGAGAGGCCGACAAAACCGGCCGTGCTGGTGCCCACTCCGGCGATCGGTTTGATAGCCGAGGGCACCTCCTCTACGAATACTCCTGGAGCTAAATATTCGGGCATGGCAGACTCCTTTCTTCGGGTTATGGATCAAATTCCAAATGGGCGGGGCCGTTGAGGTTCCCCCTCCATGTGGTCTCTCTCCGGGGATCCGGCTTCTCCATCCATCTCCCCTTTCCACCTCCGGTGAGGAAGGCCCGCCTCGGGCAGAGCCCCTTCCTGGCGCAGCCCGGTTCACGGTGGGGGCTCAGCCAGGGTGAAGTCGAGTGTCTTGACCTCTCCAGGAAAGCCGACCAGCACCGTCTGCTCGGCTGCCTGGTAGCCACGGGCAGAGACCTGGACCACCCGCCTCCCCGCTTCCAGGGGGGGCAGGAGGTATCGTCCCTGGCCGTCGCTGAAACACCCCTCGCCGCTCCCCCTTACCCTTACCTCGGCCATGGCCACGGGATGGCCGGCCTGGTCGGCGATCAGGCCCTTTACCGTGGTGGGGGGGAGGGCGATTTCCGCCTTTCCCATTGCTATGTGGCCCTGGGCGTCGCGGGCGACAGTAACGTCTTTCCGGGCCGTGCCGTAGCGGCCGAGAGCCTCGGGCAGGGAGGCCGCAAGGGTATAGTCTCCTTCAGGAAGGTCCATGAAGTGGAAATGGCCGTCCGCTTCTGTGCGGGTCCGGTCCGGCCTCTCCGCCATGGAAGCCCAAGGAGAGCCCCGTTCCTTTGCCCTGGCGGCGAGCCAGGCCATGAAGGTCTCGGGTCCGTGGCTGATCACCACCTGCCCCCCTCTCACGGCCCTGCCGGTTTGACCGTCGATTACCCTGCCCGCGATGGCGACGACGTGCCGGATGATCTCCCACTCGCTCATGGTGCGGTCTCCTTGGTAACACGAAACTTGAGCATCTTCTCGGTAACCACCTCGGCCTGGACCGGCCTGTGGACCTCGAGGCCGAAGGTCACCATGTAGTTGAGGGCCGCCTTGAGCTTTCCCCCGAGGGCCTGCCAGAAAGGACCCATCATCTCCAGGCGGCCCGGCAGGAGGCTGATGGCGGGTAGGGGAGGCTCCTGGCCTTTCAGCCCCCCCTGGAGCACCTCAGCTGGAATGGTAGGGTGGCGGAGCATGACCTTCATCACTTCTCCGAGGAGCCGATGCTCGTCCCGGGCCGGGTTGGGAGTGCTATCACTCGGCCAGGCCGTGATCAGATAGGAGCATTCCACCCTCACAGGCGGGCGCCTCTTGGTAGTCGACCCGTCGCTCTCTCTCTCCACAATCCACTCGTTTGTCCGCAGATCCCGGTTTTCCCTGATATCGTAAAGGAAGAGATCGACCGAAGGGAGGGTGACCGAGGGAGGGGGGAACTGCTCATCGGGCGTGGCGAAGCTGATGGTGATCTGCGAGACCAGTTCAGCCGGAAGTTCACGCCTGAGCAGTTCTTCCAGGGTCCTGTCGAGATCCTGGATCATGACTCCCCCTTTCCTGTTCGGGCAGGATGGATCTCTGCCGGGAGCAGCCTCATTCTCCTATTCCTCCTGCCGGACTTCTTGCCAGCCTCCATGGCCGTTGATGCGGAATTCCCGGGAATCATGGGTCTCTCCCAGGGCGAGCTCAACAGAGATGGTGAGCTGGGCACCCGGCCTTCCCTCCGGGTCCGGGACAGTCGCCATGAGAGGGGTAAGCCTCACCTCGATGTGGCTTCCCCTGGGTGCCTTGTAGTCTGCAGCGGGAAGAGGAGTGACGCTCAGATCAGACAGAAGGCCGTCCCTGCATGACCAGGTCGCCTTGAGGCGGAGAGCCGATGTTTCGGGCACCAGAGCCTCCTCAAAAGACGCGGTTTTCCACTCTCCCCGGCCCGGGACCGCTTCGGGCCTCGCCTGTCCCGGCCCAAGTACGCCCCTTAGGCTCTCAAGGGTCCATTCGATGTTGTTGAGTTGGACCACGTCCCTCTCGATTTGGAAGGTCTCGGGCTCGGAATCGATAGGATCGGATCCTGACGGGTGGTTTCCCATACTCTACCTGCACTTTCCCTCTCCATCGATGATCCAGGAGTGGTTGGAAGAGATGTCGGATGCAAGCGTCCTTGTGTACGTCCCATCGAGGACGACCCTCACCAGGGCGACCGGATTGCCGTTTACGTCTTTCCTCACGGCCATCAGGGGTTGGATCAACCAGGTGAACTTCGCGCCCCACATTGGGGCATCACCTGCCCAGCGCTTTGTAATGTAAACGCCGCTCAATCCGTATCCATTGTATTCCCAGTGGACCCGGACCTTCATTCCCGTCCTTGTGCCGAACCCGTTTTTGCGCCAGATAGACAGATCCACGTATGTAGAGTACCAGGGGGTTATCTTCTCCCAGTTCTTGTTGTTTCTCGGGTACTTCTGCCCGCGCATGCGGTCAAAGGAGTATTTGACGTCCCCGTCGAGGGCATCTACGATGTCCTTTACGACCGTGTAGGTCACGGCGATGACCGCCACTGCCGCGCCTACCGCTTCAGGGGTGATCCTCTGGATGCGGAGGGTGTCGCTGCTCTTTCGCTGGAGTGTGGCCTGGGCGGTTTCTTCCTCTTCAGTGGTGGGAACAGGCCGGGACAGGGGTTTTGAAATGGGCGTCACCGGTCCCGGCTCCACTTCTATCCCGAATCCTGCGTCTTCGGTCTCCCTGGGATCCTTTGCCTCTTGGCCTTCCCCGGCCTGCCGGTCAACCCCGATCCCACCGCCCTTCAATTGGATGGGCTCCTCTTCCTCTTTTTCCTCTTCGGCCTGCCGCTCAACACTCCGGTTTTCCTTACGGGCCACGGCCTTTGCAACCTCGTCTGCTTCCCGTTCGTACTCGTCTCCGGGCAGGCCCAGGATCAGCTTCGGCTTGATCTCCTCCCCGCTCTGTTGCACCACGTGCGTGAGTTCATGGGCAAGCAGTTCCCGGCCGGCCGAACTGCCCGGATCATACGCCCCCTCCCGGAAGAAGATGTCCCTCCCGGTGGTGAAAGCCCGGGCATTGAGGGCCTGGCTGAGGGAGTCTGCTTCTTGGTCGGTGTGGACCCGAACCCTGCTGAAATCGGCATGGAAGGCAGGCTCCATCCTGGCAAGGCTCTCCGGGTCCAGAGGCCGGCCTCCTCCTCGGGCGCGGTCGATCGTCTCTTCCAGCTCTGGAGAGACCTCTTGTTCCTCACTCCTTTCCGCGGCCAGGGCCAATACCCTCTGGACGAAACGGTTTCCGTATCGTTGCTGCAACCTGACCAGGGACAGGCCGGCATGGGCCAGTCTCGAGGAGAGGGCTCTTTTGAGTCTTGATCCGTCGGCCGTGGCGGCAGGGCCGCCTCGGGCTCTCGAGCCCAGTCTGGCCAAAAGGTCCGGTTGATGGAACAGGGGGTTCGTCGTCTTTGGGGAATGCCTGATCTGGGACGGTTGGGGTTTTTTCCGTGATTCGAGTTTCCGCTCCTCCATTGTCCTCCACCTTGCCCTATCGTGTCTCTGCGAGCCTGGCGTACCTCCCGAACTCTCCTTCACTCAGAACCTTGCCCATCTTCTGATACTCGCGCCGTGTGGCCCGGATCAGGTGGGACATGTTCAGGACGCCTCCCTCATCAGCGGCCAGAAAAGAAGCGGCCACTGCCACGTTTCGGATGTTGCCCCCGGCGATTTCGAACTGGCGTGCCATGAAATCCAGATCCAGGTCCTGGCTCAGAGGGGTCTGCTCTGGCCAGATGCCCTCCCAGATGCGCCGCCTGTCCCTTTCTCCGGGGAAGGGGAACTCCACCGCGAAATGCATTCGCCTTACAAAGGCGTCGTCCATGTTCTTGCGCAGGTTGGTGGCCAGGATGACGACGCCTTCGTACTCCTCCATTCGCTGGAGCAGGTAGCTGATCTCGACATTGGCATAGCGATCGTGGGAATCGCGTACTTCGCTTCGTTTTCCGAAGAGTGCATCGGCTTCGTCGAAAAAGAGGATCGCGTTGCTCGTCTCGGCCTCGGCGAAGATGCGGGCCAGGTTCTTCTCGGTCTCACCGATGTACTTGCTCACCACTCCCGACAGGTCGATCTTGTAGAGGTCGAGCCCCAGATCCTGGGCCATTATCTCTGCCGCCATGGTCTTGCCCGTGCCGGAGGGCCCCGCGAACAGGACGTTGAGCCCCTTGCCCAGGGAGAGCTTCTGGTCGAAACCCCAATCCTCGTAGACCAGGGAACGGTACTTGACGCAGTTGCAGATTTCCCGCAGTTGGCGGCGGCGGTCTTCCGGGAGGATGATGTCGTCCCAGAGGTAGCGGGGTTTGATCTTATGGGCCAGCACCGCGAGTCTGCGGTTTGAGTGCAACCGGCAGGCTCGGTAGAGATCGCCCGTGGTCACATGGCCGTTCTCAGGGTTGCGCCACCGGGCCAGGTTGCGGGCCGTGGCGAGAGCATCCCTTATCTGGCCTCCTGTCAAGGCGAACCTGTTGGCCAGGGCCCTCAGATCCAGACCTGCCTCGGTAGTCCCGGTGTCCCGGAGTAACCTTGTCCAGAGGTGCAGCCTTTCGGCGTACCCGGGGCGGCGGGATTCGACGCGCACAAAGGGCGTTTCGTGGAGCGCGTCCACCGGCTCCCAGGAAGTCTCGCCTGCCAGAAAGGCCAACCCGCCGCAATCCTCCAACTCGCGGATGAGCAGATCCCGGGAAGGCCGCTTGTCGTCGGCCAAAAGAGCGTCGAATCCGGCCCAGTAGAGAGCAGCCCCCTGGAGCCGCACTTCCCGGCTGATGATCGCCAAGGCGCTCTCAAGGGGGGGATTTTCGGCCTGCAGCAGCCGCCTTCCATCGACTACCAGCAGCCTCAGGCCGAGTTCGCGGCACACCGCTTCTGCAGTGACCTGCTTTCCCACACCGTAAGGGCCCTGAAGATAGAGGACCGGGCCCTTGCCGTTTGGTCCCTTTTGACGGCCAATGCCTCTGAGACGGCGTTTGACATGGGTCGGAAGGAGTAGGTCTTCCAGGCTGGCCCGGGGCAGGATGAGTCTGGCATAGGGAAGGAGACGGGTGTCAGGCTCGTCGGACCCGAGCAGGTATTCGACTACCCGCTCGTCTATCTTGATGTACCGGCCGAGCAGAGTAGGCCTTGGATTAGAGGGGTCGTCGAAGAGCTCGACGAGGCGGTGTTTGATAAGGGGTGCTCTCGGGGCGAAACGTCTCCGTGCGGTGAGCCTGGCCTCGAATGAGGGACAGAGAAGCTGGATGGCCAGGTCCACCCCGGGCCTCCTCTTTGTTACATCGTCCTGGAGGTAAGCGTAGAGGCGCTCGTAACGGAGGTCGAGCTCCGGCATGAGGCAGACCAGTAGGAGGTCGACATCGAACTCTGTGAGATCGAAGAGTTCCCTGAGCCGTTCCAGACGGAGGAGGGTCCCGTTCCGGAGGCTCATGGTCCTCCTTTCCGAGATCCTTCTCTCCAGGGAGGCAAGCTCGTCCCGGAGCGGTGTCAACCCCGGCAGAACGTCTTGCTCCCGGGTCTCGAAAGGGCCCCTCCTTGCAAGAATGGCGTCGACATCCT
Organism: Deltaproteobacteria bacterium; assembly: GCA_019308905.1. Lineage (NCBI taxonomy): Bacteria > Pseudomonadati > Myxococcota > Myxococcia > Deltaproteobacteria bacterium. Next base: position 13,029 of record JAFDHF010000025.1, on the reverse strand, counting down.
CTTCTCTGATGCAGAGGCCCCTGAACTCGTCCATGGCCGCCTGTCCGGTGGCGCGGAACCTGACAACCTGAGCCCGAATCAGGAGAGCAATCCGATGGAGTTCCATCAACAGATGGTCCAGACTTTCCTCATAGCCATCCATCAGAGGAGTTTCCCTGGTGGTTCTTGATGGGTTCAAAGTTCTTTTCGTACTGTTCTATAGACTCCCGGAGCGTCTCAAAAAGGGTTTTTGCATAGATCGGGCTGGTGATGATCCTGGTGTGAACCTGCGCCTCGGTGCTTTCGGGATAGAGCTGCCCGAAGTCGAGGACGAACTCAAACGCGTTGTGACCGACCTTGAAGTAGTTGGCGTATCGCCCTTCCAGCTGACCGGCAGCACCGGAGGCCAGACCCTCCTTTTCCATGGATACCTCCCAGCTCCCGAACGCGCTCTCTCCGGTCTTCGACCGGCAGGGGGGGGAGCCTTTTAGGCGGCGTTTTGGGGCAAGATCGCTGCCAAGGCACAAAAGGAGGAAAGCTCTCGCTTCTGGACGTTGCCCGCGGCGACATTCCCGCCAGACGCGAGGTGCCAGTCTTCACCCCGGTTTGGGTGAAATGTCACACCAGAGCGAGACAGCCCGTTTCGACCGGGGAGCAGGGCAGGGCACGGCGAATGGGTGGAATGGCCCGGGAAAATCCGGGAGAAAAGGCGGAAAACACCCGGCCTGGTGGGAGAGGCTCAACCCGGAGCGGACTGCCGGCCCGGTGTAACCCCGGCCTGTGACACCCCCTGTCACCACGTGACAGCCTCCCCGTGCAATCACAGACAGAGGGGAGCTTTCCCTGGGTCCGAACCGGGCTGTCCTTTACGCCTCTCAACCCTTTTTCGGCTTTGGAGGGCAGGGCTTTGTGACAATATGGTACTTGGCCATTTTGCGGTAGAGGGTCATACGGGACCAAGAGAGCTTCTGGGCTGCTTTGCTCTTGTTCCAGTTGGTGGCAAACAGAGCCGAAAGTAACCGGTTCCGCTCGGCTTGGGGAATGTTCCTAACCTCCTTGAGCCGCCTGCGGAATGGTTCCGGCAGATCCAAGAAGGTTATCCTCCTGGAGGGCAGGTTTATGAAGGTGGCTTCCAGCAGGTTCTTGAGCTCTCGAACGTTCCCCGGCCAGTCGTAATGGAGGAGGGATGCAAGAGCCTCTTCCGTGAATCCCTCAACTCTCCTCCTGAACCGCCGGTTCATCTCCGCCATGTAGTGGTTCAGCAAGCAGAGTATGTCCTCCTTCTGATCGTGCAGAGGCGGCAGGTGGATTCGGGCCACGTTGAGCCGGTAGTAAAGGTCCTTCCTGAATTTGCCCTGTGCCACCATCTGCTCCGGGTCCTGATTGGTGGCCGCGATGACCCTGACGTCGACGGGTATGTCCTGCTTCCCCCCCAGGTGGGACACCTCTTTTTTTTCTATTGCCCTGAGGAGTTTTGCCTGGGCGTAATGGCTCATGTCTCCGATCTCGTCGAGGAGAACCGTCCCGCCCCGGGCGAGTTCGAATTTTCCCTGCTTGGAGGCGAGAGCACCTGTGAAGGCCCCCCTTTCGAAGCCGAACAGCTCGCTCTCAAGGAGAGTATCGGGCAGGGCGGCGCAGTTGATACAGACAAAGGGTTTCTTGTGCCTCGGGCTCTTCTTGTGTATCATCTCCGCAGCCAGTTCCTTGCCCGTTCCGGTCTCACCGGTAATGAGGACCGTACTGTCCGTGGCGGCGACCTTGAGGAGGTACGCCTTGATCTCCTGCATGGCGCGGCTCTCACCGATCATCGGCTCGAGGTCGAAGGAGCCCGGAGTCCCCGCCTGGGGGGGTGAAAAGAGTCGCCCCGCTGCAGAGTGAAGGTTCCGCTCCACGCTGGCAAGCAGTTCTGCGAATGGGAGGGGCCGTTTCAAGTAGTCGCTGACCCCTGCCCTGAGGGCCGCAATGGCCTGGGCCTCGGAACTGTGCTCTGCGATCAGAATTACGGGAACGATCCGGTCTTGCTTCCGAATGTCCACGGCCACTCCGAGGCCGTCCCAGCCGGTCCCCTGGGATGTGCCTATCAGGACAAGGTCCGGAGAGCTGTGCAGGAAGGATCGTAGAGCCCCCGTTCTGTCCCAGGCCTCAACAACCTCATACCCCCGTGCGATCAATCCGGATTTCACATTCCGGCGCAGGATCTCATCCCTTTCGGCAATCAGGATGGTCGGCTTCATGATTCCCCCCTTGGGCACCAGACTCAGAGTCCCCATGGAGAACCCCGGATCCAGCATTGGATCTGTCGTGAAGGCCCTCTCCGAAACCGCCAGACATCCTCTTGCCGGATCTTCGGGATACATCACGGCCGCCCTGCTTCCACGGGCGCCCCCCCGGGTCTCCAGGTGGTCCATCTTCGCTGCGGCAGCGGGCTTCCCTCGGCGAGCCATGGCTCTGAACGGGAAGTCTGGCGCCCCTTTGTCCTGCTTGCTGACAAAGGGAGTCAATTCCGATCAATAGCAGGCAGAAAGGAGCTTGTCAAGGAGAAAGTCTTGGAGTTTCCCGAGGTTTCGGTCGGGGCTTATTCCAAGTAACTGACATTACGGTTTTTTCCTTGTCTGCCGGGGGAATGCCCTTTCCCTTGCTCGCAGGCTCACGGAGAAACCCTGTCAGGGTTGGCGGGTGGAGAATTCCTGCCCCCTCCCCGCTCTGAAGGCGGGGCTTTTCATTTTCTTCGGCTGCTCTCAGGGCGGCGCCCACTCATTCCCGATGGGTGGCCCACCGCTTCCGCAATGTCGCCCGGAGACAGAGGTGATCCTAGGACCCCCGGGTGCTCTTGGAAACAGATTCCTCTCAAAGAAGGGGCTCAATGTGGGATAGTCGGATATGGCCCGAGCCGAGAAAATCGATTGTAGGACAAATGGCTAGGTCGTTTTTCTTGGCCGATGAGACCGCCGGAGCTTCCAGCCCACGGAAGTGTCTTGGCCTAAGGATGGCAGTCGGGTCAGGGGAGGCCTTGTCATGCTCGTCCGAGTAAGTCGTTGCCGTTCCGGAGATCCCCGTCAGGGAGTTCGTCTTATAGGTGCGTGTTTCAAGTGGTATCCGGACTTGGAGCCCCATGAAAAGGAAGCCGCGGCGCTCAGGTGAGGGGACAGGCATAGACGGGTTGGCCAAAGGAGCCTGTGAAAGATGCGCCGTTTTTCCCTTCCGAGTTATCATCTGGGGTGGTGCCCGAAGTATCTGAAGAAGATATTCGCACGTGGGGATATAAGGGAACGAGCCGAGCAGTTGATACGAGGGAACCAGCGAGGAGTATGGGTTTGAAATTGTCGAGATGGAGGTGGCAGCGGAACACGTTCGTATTGTGTTGTCTTTTCCCCCAAAGGCGATCGATCGGGGAAGTTGTTCGAATCATCAAAAGCAACAGTGACCGAGAACTGTTCGGCGAGTTCCCGAAATCATGTCCATAACTGAACCACTCAACTACCTCCCCGTCCGCCACTGGTCCGCACTCTGAGATAGCCATTGCAAGGATCCAGGCAGGACAGATCGCCAGACAGCCACGTCACTTGAGTCCTGCCTTATGGAGACTGTCGAGTAGATGCTCGAGTACCCCATGATCCTTGTAGGGGAGTCTCTCTTTCCAGGTCTCGGTAGAGGTCTGGAGGCTTAGCCTCGTGACTTCCGCCGCCTCGGCCCGGGCCTCCTCGTACCGCCCCAGCTCAACGTAACTGGCAGCCAAGTAGAGGTGGGAAGGCCAAAAATTGGGGTTGAGGTTCAGGGCCCTCCTGAGTGTGGTGACTGCCTCCTCATACTGCCCTGTCAAGAAATAGGCATGGCCTAAGGTGAATAAATAGAAAACCGGATATACAGGGTCCAGACGGATGGCCTTCTTTACCAGTCCGATACTCTCCTCAGGCCGTCCAGCCCAGGTCAGAATACTCCCCAGGCCCTGAAACCCATCGGGATCGTTAGGGTCGAGAGCGATGGCTTTCTCATATTCAGCGATGGCCCGGTCATGCTGCTTTTTCCACAAATAGACATCCCCCAGGAAACGATGGGGTTCAGGCAGCGAGTCGTCCAGGCCTATGGCCTTTTGCTCCAGCTCAAACGCCCGCTCCAGGGACTGAGAGTCTTGGCTCCACCCGAGAGACCACTCAAGTAAATGGGTCGAACCCAACAGCGAATACGCTATGGCATACTCCGGATCCAGGCCGACGGATTTTTCAAACATCTTTCGCGCCTGAGTATTGGCCTCTTCAGTAAAGCGAAAAAGATATTCCAGTCCCCGCAAGGTATAGTCGTAGGCCTCCAGGTTGTCGGTGTGTTTCCTTACCAGACGCTCCCGCTCATCCTGGGTCAGGTTCACAGCCAGAGCGGACACGATCTTCTGCGTCACCTCGTCTTGTAACGCAAAAATGTCTTTCAGATCCCCATCATATCTCTCTGCCCACAGGTGTCCTCCTGTGGCGGCATCCACCAGCTGTGCAGTAATCCGCACCTGGTCTCCAGCCTTACGAACGCTTCCTTCCAAAACATACCGCACTCCCAGCTCCCTCCCCACTTCCTCTACCTTCACTGACTTCCCCTTGTAGGTAAAGACAGAGTTGCGAGCGATAACAAACAGCCCTGAGAGCTTGGAAAGGTCGGTGATAAGGTCTTCGGTTATCCCGTCGCTGAAGTACTCCTGGTCCGGATCTCCGCTCATATTGGCAAAAGGCAGTACCGCGATCGAGGGCTTGTCCGGTAGCTCAAGCACCGGCGACTTTTCAGGGGTCACCTCCTTTGAAGGAGGGGAATGGCGCAAGAAATGGTTCCAAAATACCCCGAAGGCAGCTCCGGCAACCAAGACCACCACCAGAGTCAGAGTCGCCCTCCGTTTATGCCTCGGGTCATCCCTTCTCTTTCTGTACACCAGGGAGCCCGCAGCCTCAGGTGCCATCAGGACGCGGTAGGCCCGCACCGGCCTCTTGATGTTCTTGACGACTTGTTCCCCCAGGTACTCATACCCCAAGGCAAGCTTGTTCTCAATGCTGTCGTGGACAGTCCCGGAGATGCAGACTCCCCCGGCCTCGGCCAATCCTTCGAGTCGGGCCGCAATATTGACACCGTCGCCATAGATCCGCTCTCCCTCTTCGATCACATCTCCAAGGTTGACCCCGATACGGAACTCCATCCTCCGGTTTTCTTGCATCTCAGCGTTTCTGACCTTGATCTCCTTCTGGATGTCCACGGCACAACGTACCGCATCCACCACACTCTTGAACTCCGCGAGCACATTATCCCCGGGGGAATCTACCACTCGCCCGCGATGCTTCTGGATCAGGTTAGCCATCACCTCTCTATAGGCGGTCAGTGTTCGGATGGTCGCCTCTTCATCCTCGCCCATGAGACGGCTGTAGCCTTTTACGTCAGCACTCAAGATAGCCGTGAGCTTCCGTTCGTACCGTTCACCGGTCATGGGGTCACCCCTCCGGGGATCTGTGAGAGAGTGGAAAAGTATTACAAGGTAGTTGATTGCCGGGAATCACCGAGCTGTAGTCTATACCAAGGGGGATAGGATGGCAAGTTACGATGGTCTCCTCGGCAGGTCGGGTTGGTACCAGGCACAGCCTTCGGGCAAGGCCAGCCGCCATCGGGGTACCTCCACGGCATAGATGGTGGCTTCGTGAGGGTGTTCTGCCCGGATGGAAGGATGGAACAGAATACGTCTGGTGTTTTAGGAGCAATGACCACCAGCATCGATCACAGGCGTTTCTTCGCAAAGGCGCGACCGGAGGGCGTTTTCAGATAGCGTTCAAAGTCCACCGCTTTTTCTCGATCGGAAAACGTAATAGCTGTTTTGACCCGTCACGGTTTGTGTTTGGATGCGTGGGAACATTGCCCGGTATTGTGGGTCTTCAGGCAGTTCTCAAGGTTTCCAGTGAACCCTGTGTAAAACCGTTCCGGTTCTCTCTCTGATTGAAGGATATAGACGTAGTAGAACTTCGTATTCCTTATCCTGGAGTGCCGAGCCGTGGCTTCGAGCGATTGGTAAGATGGAAATGAAAAGTGCCCGCCTGCGCTGTTCAGCTTCAGCGCGGCAGCCTTCCCCTCCCGGTTCGCCTTGTCAATGGCTTGCCGAGGCGAAGTTCTGAAAAGCGAATGCTTTTCAGAACGAAGACTGGTGGAGGCGGGGGGAATCGAACCCCCGTCCGGAAGTGTTCCCCTAGGATCTCTACATGCTTATCCCGTTTTTTTGATTTCCCTCCTCTGATCTCCAACGGGAAGGATCTCAGACTCGGTAGCTCAAAAGGGGTTCGCCCCTTTCCCTATGAGCCTCGGGAAAGGAGCTATCCTGCTAGCATGACGCCCTTTTCAGCCCCGCAGGAGAAGGCTGGAAGGACGCTGGCTGCCCTTAGGCAGCCAGAGCGTACCCGTAGTTGTCTGCGAGTATTTTGTTCCTGTTTGTTTAACGAGGCAACAGGACCTCGGCATGCAACCCTAGTGTCTATCACCCCCGTCGAACCCATTTCGCCCCCGTTTCGTTTAAGTATACCATCTTTTTTAGGAAATTTCCGGACTATCCGTCGGCTCGGACGATGGAGAGGTTTTTGGCTCAGCGTAATCTCGTGCGCCGGGCCGGTGTCGCTCCTCCAGGCTCGGAGGTGTTTTTTGTTGGCCTTGGCCGCTCCTTTGTGGTACAAAGAATGTCTGATTACGAAGATCCGATTCGGGTAATAGCTCTATGGGGTATGCGATGGCTCACCGGTAGAAGCGCGAGGGGTTTTTCTTGAGAAGCGAGGGATGTGGCCTGGGGAAACAGAGGACGGTCTATGTGACAGTAGCAGGAGGTGGTCTGGATGACGGCGATTGCTGGAGAAGGAGCGAGAAAGAGACTCTACAAGGTCCGCATCATTAGGGAGGGGGATCCGAAGGTTCGGCATATCGAGTACGTATGGGCACACTCGGCCAGAGAGGCCGAACAGCTCGCCAGGAACCTGCGGAGAAGGGGGCAGGAGAAGATTCTAAAGGTCAAAGCAGGAGGGTTGCTTTAGCGGAAACCCGGGTATACCCGGGAACCTGTTTTTCTTGAGGTTCAAGGGACATAGACGGTGAAGAGAAAACTGGAACCGGAGTGGGTATATCGTGCATGGAGATGGAAGTCGAAGCCGGCGGTTTGATATCTCAGAGATAGTCCTTGCAACTCGAAACAGGGGCAAGGTTCGTGAGATCAAGGGATGCCTTGAGAGGGAGGGCTGGCGGGCATACTCGTTAGAGGATTTCCCAGAGGTGGGGGAGGTGGAGGAAAAGGGCGACACCTTTACGGAGAACGCCCTGAGCAAGGCCAGGACCGTAGCCAGACTGACCGGCAGACCGGCGCTTGCCGATGATTCCGGTCTCGAGGTCGATGCCCTTGATGGCAAGCCGGGGGTCCTTTCCGCACGGTTTGCAGGCCAGGGGGCTACCGATGAAGAGAACAACGAGAAGCTCCTTGAGCTTTTGGAAGGAGTTCCACCGGAGAGAAGGGGTGCCTCGTTTCGTTGCGTCCTGGCGATTGTATGGCCGTCTGGGGAGGAGAGAATTATCGAAGAGGATTGCCGTGGCATGATCACCTCCGAGAGGAGGGGAACCGGGGGATTCGGTTACGATCCTCTCTTCTTTTTCCCTCCATTGGGCAAGACCTTTGCAGAGCTGGACCAGGACGAAAAGAACCGCGTGAGTCACAGGGGCAAGGCCTTGAGAAGACTGAAGGATGTGTTGAGACAGGAAGGGGAGGAGGGCAGGTCTTTGTGAGCCCTTTTGTTATGGTTTGCCTGGAAACACGGGTCCCGGGACTTGTCCGGCAGCCGAGTCCATGATATGTATTGTACTTTCCGGGGCGTAGCGCAGCCGGGTTAGCGCGCCTGCCTTGGGAGCAGGAGGTCGGCCGTTCAAATCGGCTCGCCCCGATTATCTGGTTCCCCTGCGATGAGAGAATCCAGCCGCCCGGTCAGGGCGGCTTTCTTTTCTGCCGGGCTTGACCTGGCGCACCAGATAGTCCCTGTACTTTTCACTTTGAGGGGGGAACTCCCAATCGAAGAGTTCCACATCCTTGAACCTGACGGGGAATTTCGTGCACACCATAACAGCACGCAAACCGTCCGTGAAATAAGGATCTCCACCGAGGTTGTGCTTGGGGTTATCCGGGGGAGCCTTGCCGACTCCGGCGACATAGCCGAGCTTGGCAAGGGCGTGTGCCTCGACGAGGTTCTGGATGAGGTACCATCGGTCATTGTCCACGTCCGGATCGATGACGTGGGTCGTAAGGAAACCTACCCTTAGGGTGAACTTGACGCCGATATCGCGGCTTATCTGGCCGATCCAGACGGGCTTGTTCTTGAAACGAAGCGGGCTCAGCCAGAGGCGGAGATGGTTTCGCTCGTTGACTGACTGGCGAGCCTTCTGGAACGCCGCGTCCTGCCGACGTCCGAAGACATAGAGTGAACTCACCGGGGAGTGCCGGTAACGCTTGCCCAGGAAAAAGGACTTCACCGTCCTCCACATAGAGCCGGAGGACATCCTCTCGGTTACGTCCCACCCGCTTCCGACCAGCGCCACGAGCAGATCCTCGACGTCCCCGATGAAGACCAGGTTCAAGGGGTCCCCCTTGCCTGTCCCCCTCTTGTTGGTCGTACAGCACGGCATCTTTTCAAGAGCAGCCCGTAACTCCTCTTCGTCGCAGTCGACGATCTCTTCCCGGGAGTACAGGCTGTCGAGATCGACCTCCTCGTAATCGGCCTTTATCCCGGGCACCTCGACCACTATATTGAAGATCTCCACACTCTCGAACCCCACGAGGACCACGTTGACGTACTTGAACCCCGGATCTGCATCGGTATGGACAAAGCCCGAGACCGTCTCTTTCGGGGGGACCAGCACCGGCACGTCCATGCTCTCGAAGTGAGCCCTCATCCTGTTGTTCTTGGATCTGGAGAAGCGGAAACGCTTTATGTAGGCCACCTCGGCTGGAGAGTAGTAGTCAGGGTCGACGCGGGTCTGAAAGATCCAATCCTCGTCAAGGCATGAGAGGTAACCCGGGAACTCCGGAACATTGAGACCCCTGCGGTTTTCCGGTGAGAAGCAGTATAGACTGTCCGAGCAGACCGCGTCAAGGGGCTCAACAACCGGAGTTTCTTGATTCACGGTGCCCCCTTCTGGGCTCCGGAGCGGGGAAACCCCAGCCGCCTCATGTCTTGACTGGCGTTTCCGGAGGGGCTATAAATAGTCTGAAAAAGACAGCGGGAAGGGGCTCGGGTGAAAGAATCGGGGCGCCTCCCGGATGATGAGGGGATGGAAGAAGAGGAGACCGTTGATGCGCCTGTAGCTCAATGGAAAGAGCAACGGACTTCTAATCCCTAACGCGGGATTTCCGTAAAATGTTGATAGAAGCGGAAATCCCTTTTTTCTTGCCTACTTAGACCCTCTCTGAAACATCACAGAACATCACAGAAAGTCCACTTTTTCTCGGCAAACTCCCAACATTTTCACAACAGTGTGCAACGCACTGTGACTCCGTAGCGGGACCAGGGGGCCGGCAGAAGGGGCTTGACATAAAGTAGTTCTACTGGTAAACTTACATTAAAACGATGAGGATGGAGGTGAATAATGGAGAAACGGGTCACGATCTATTTCCGGTCCGAAGACGAGCTCGAGATATACGAAAAAATCAGGAAGGAGAGTGAAGCCCGCAACCTCTCATTCTCGCGGGCACTTTTCCGTCGGATTCAGGAAGTGGATAAAGCGCTCGAGCGCGCAAGATTGACCTTCAAGGACGTAAAAAGGATGAAGGCGCAAATCCGGGAGAAGGACAGTCTCACCAACCGTTATGTCCTCGAACTCAAGGCTCACGTCCAGGACCTGCAGAAAACAGTAGATTCCCTGACCAGGGAGAATGAGCTTCTCGCTCAGCAAATACAATCTCTCAAGCAGGGAAGCGTCCATCCGGGTGACTCCCCCGAAATCGCAAGAAAGAGGGGAGCCTTTCTTGAGGTCTTGAGCCGCTTGTCCCCCCAAGTCATTGAGGAGGTGTACGCGCGGACCTGGCCGATTCTGCAGGCTTTCTTGGCCAGAGCTCCGGGTGTCGTCGCATATTTGCGGGAGCGAAACCTGATAACCGAGGATGAGGCTCGGCGGCTGAACTAGAAACATGCGATATCTAACCATCACAGACGTGGCGCAACTTCTCGGGCGATCGCCGGCGGCCGTACGGAATCTGGCCTGGCGGCGGAAGATCCCGTACCACAAGCCGGCAGGCAGGCTTCTCTTTGTCAAGGATGAAATCGACAGATGGGTACTCGAGAGCCCGGGCGTCAGCCTTGAGGAGGTTTTAGACCGTGGATCTGCTAGAAGGTCTTAACGACATAGAAAAATTCGAAGTCTGCACCAGAGCGTTGACGGAGGCATCGCGGGTCCTTGTCACAGCCATCCGCCAATTGTCAGAAACCGCGGATCGGCTCGAGATTTTGTGCCGCGTCCAGGCAAAGCTGATCAGCGAAAATGACAGGACCCTGTGGGAGAGAGCCCTTCACGAGGCACTCGACCGCAAGCCGGGGCGGGCAGGGCAAAGACGACGCGCCGCTTGATCCGCGGAGTAAGGCATGCACGGGGCCACAACAGCAAGCATCAAGCAAAAAACTGAAAGATGGAGCATCGAAGATGTCAACGACCTCATCGGTCGAGATCTTCCCAGCACGAACCCGGTCATCGACAGCGGCATTCTTCCCGAAAGGAGCGTGGCCGTCGTGGGCGGAGTCTCCAAGCTGGGAAAAAGCCTGTTCGCGGTGAATATGGGCTTGTGCATAGCGACGGGAACGCCTTTCTTGCTTCAGTTCAACGTACCGAAGCGCCGGAGGGTCGTCTACCTGCAGGGCGAGATTTCGCTCGCCTCCCTCCAGGACAGGCTTAGGAAAATGAAAAACGGTGGCCCGTGGCCTGAGCAGGGCTGGTTCTGGCAGATCACAAAGAAAGGACTCAGGCTGAATCTGGACAGGGACCTCGCGGCCTTGAGCGAGACGTTGGGACGCGTCTCCCCGGAAGTCCTCATCCTCGATCCGCTCTACAAATTCCACAGCTTGGACGAGAACAAGGCGGGGGATATGACCCGGCTCTTCAGTAACCTAGATAGACTGATCGTGGACCACAACTTGGCGTTGGTGATTGTCCACCATCACGGAAAACCCGTGGACGGCCGGCCAGAGGGGTCCCATCAATTGCGTGGATCATCGGCAATCGCCGATTATGGGGACACCTATCTGACCCTAAATCGCAAGTCAGGCAAGGAGCCCCGCTCATATCTCAAGCTGTCGTTCGAGCTCAGAAACGATGAGGACCCGGACCCGCTTTTTCTCTATCGCGACCCGCAGAGCCTTTGGTACGAGGTCCTGGGCGAGGATAGCCAAGGGGCCGTGGGTATCCATGATGTCGTGGAAGCATTGAGGAATCTTGGCGGAAGAGCCAGGCGCGCGGACCTGATAAGGGCCGTGGCCGACAGGACGGGGAGGTCGGACAAGACTGCACAGAGAGCTATCCAGAAGACGCACGCGGTCAAGAAGATAGTCTCACAAGAGCTCAAGACCCAAGGCCGCCCTGTTGAATACTATCTGCCTGGCCAGGGGGATTTCTTCCCTTATGAGGACAAGGGACATTGAGGACATGTCCTAGACAAATTTTTTGTCCCAAACAGAACTTATTGAAATTACAGGCAAAATGCATGAAAAATAGGTCTTTTAAGGAAAGTTGTGCCAAAACGGGGTGGGCTCAAGCGAAACCGTTGTGGGAGTAAGGCTCGGCATGAGGACACCCCCCTTTATATATATATGGGTTTGTCCTTAAAGATGGTCCTGACCTCTTAAAAGAGGAAGAAGATCCGGGTTGTCTCTCTTCAGGTGGCCCCGAGGGGAGGGGGTAGGGTGGGTGAAAAGGAAGCGTTCGAGCGGGCGCTCTGAGCCCCCGGACCCGCGTGGTGGGACCCCCGATAACGGACTAAGTGTCCGTTGCCGGTATAAGAAACAGGCTGTAATTTCGGCTACTTAGAAGAAAGCAGAAGGCTGATGTTGGGGAAAAAGATGGGAACTAGCAACAGGGAGAGAACAGGAACCCGAACAGGGCAGCAGTGCGAGGCCGTTCTGAAGAGCGGCGATAGGTGTCGAGGCAGGGCTTTGCGAGGTTCGCAGTTTTGCTCGTTTCATCACCCTCGAACGCAAAAGCGCATTCAGGAGGGCCGCAAGCGAGGTGGGCGAGTGCCGCGGGCCCGGGTCTTACAGCAGAAGCTGAAGGAGGTCAAGACCCTTGGGGATATGCTTGACTTCCTGAATCTGTTGATAGCGGACCTCTACTCCGGGAAGCTCCCGGCAAAGCAAGGTCAGGCAATCGTCAGCGCTTTGAGCGGCATCAAGAGCACGATTGAGGCAATGCCTACGCCAGTCGAGGACGGAATAGGCTTGAAATTGTACGATGTCCAGATTGATGAGTTTTACGACCAGCTCCCGCCCCTGCCGGCCCCTGGGGAGAAGGGCGACGCCGGGTCTGTGGAAGAAAAGCCCAAGGCGCTTGTCGTGGGCTCTGAAGACAAAAGCGATGAGGGCAGTACCAACCCCTTGCCTGACAAAAAAGTCTCGTCTGACGGCCTCTCAGCGCCTCAGAAGGAGAAAAAAAAGGGAGAGGGGCGACCGGAGCCCGAGAGCGGGAAGCCCTCGGTGATTGTGACGGATTTTGCCAGGCGCGACTACTGCGACTCCGAAGAGTTCTGGGATTACCTGGAAGAAAGAGCAATGGGAAATGACTTTTGATTTCGCTTACTTAGCGAATTGAGACCAGCCCACTTCTGAGATGGTCCCGTGATGGACGGCGACCCAGGGGGAACGGAGGCCCCAGGTGCCGGACCCAGGCGGGAACCAAGTCTCAGGGGGTGTTCCCCCTCGAGTCTCAGCCAAAAAACACGAAAGGAGACGATGATGAGAGATGAACTACACGATGTTCTGCGGGACATCAGGGTTGGTGTCAGCGGAATGAACAAAAAGGTAGCCAGGCACGAAG
>JAFDHF010000024.1 GCA_019308905.1 Deltaproteobacteria bacterium | reverse complement strand
GCATGGCCCTTTGCCTCAATAGCATTTCTGAGAGTCGCAGCCGCCCTGTCTGCTGCTGCTGCGCCACACGCTTCCTTGGTATCATAGACCTGTATCTCCACCTTTGCCTCCATCAAGGCAGTAGCGCACTTTTAGAAGGTCATTCAGGACCCTTTGCCTCTCGCCCAAGCAGTGGAGTCACCTCCACCCGTTGGCCTTTTTCAGCCGAGAGATACCCCGAATAGATAACATCTACAACCTCTTCGGCCAGATCCAAACCCGACAAGGGATCCCGGTCGTTACGGATCGCCTCGATAAAATCCTCAAGCTCCTGCGGGTATCCCCTATCCCAATCCTCCTGTGGGCTGGGGAAACTCCAACCCGCCTTGGTCTCCAGCTTCTCCACCAGGTATTCATCGCCGAAGACGGCTGCATCAGGGGCATAGACCTCAAGGGCTCTGTTTGGATTCATGTTCGCATAGACCACGGCGTTGGAGAGGTAGACCTGCATGGTATTGCGGGTTCCTCCGAGAACACCGTCCGAAGCAAAGATGACGGCCTTGGTCGAATCCTCGAATTCGATAATCAGACAGCTCCAGTCTTCAACGTCCTGCCAGTCTGAGACCAGCCACTTTCTCGACATGCTCTGGTAGGAGGGAATCTGCGTGTGGCGCCCGACCTCAGCGGTCACGCTGCGGGCCCGGATCGGTCTGCCGTCTCGAATCTGCCCTTCAAAGTGCTTCAGATGAAGGACCGCCCCGATTGGATGGGAGCCAAGCCGGGCCAGCGAACCGCCCCCTGATGTCTTCCATCTCCTGGAGTATGCCGCGTGTGAGCCGGAATGGCTCTCTTCTGCCCGGATGTCCATCACAAGGCCTCCGCTGACCTCAACGAGCCTCTTAAGCTTGGTAAAGGCAGGGGCATACACCCAATCCTCGGCATAACAGAATCTTATTCTGTTTGCCTCAACCGCTGTTCTGACGTCTCTGCAGTTTTTCATAGCCTCCTGGAGCATGGTTTCCCGCGGAACCCTGTCCCCAACCCGCTCCTCCTCCAGCTCCTTTCCGAAATACCCGGTCAGGGGCTTTTCGCAAATCACGTGCTTGCCTGCCTGTGCTGCCGCGATAATCGCCTCTTTATGGAGATCCGTAGGAAGACAGACATCGACCACGTCGACCTCTGGGTCTTCGACCAGCTTTCTGTAGTCCGTATAGATCTTAGGAATGTCGAAAGTCATGGCGAAGTTGCGGGCGCTCTGTTCTGTTCGCGCAGCGACCGCCACAACCTCCATCGTTTTTCCGATGAGATCCTTGTAATTCGAAAGGTGAAGATGCGCAACAAACCTCGAACCCAAAACCCCCAGTCTTACCTTTTCCATACCCGGTCTCCTTCCTGGCAGGATATACCAGTGAGTGCTTGATCATGACCCAAGCTTCTGGACCCATTTTTTCTCCATGGCCTCAAGTCTTTTCCGCGTCGTCTCGTCGAGGAGAGAGCGGCACCTTCGGGACAACCGCTCCTGCACAATCCTGGAAGCTCTTTCGGCCAAATCCGGCTCCCCCTTTTGTTCCCAATTCTCACGGCGCTCTCGGTACCAGAGATCGGAGAATAGGATTTCATCTCTGTAGTACCTGAAGGTGTGGTCGGCTGACAGATAGTCTGATCGGTGTCCCATCTCCTTTATCAAACCAGAGGCGAGTCTGTCTTCCGTGAAGCCGAGGCCCTTCATGGATCTGAGGATCGAGGCCGCGATCTCGTTGTCAATCACCGCCTGTTCCAGACAGATCGTCAGTGTCGATTCAAGGTTCCCTATGCCCCAGATCAGGTTTGCCCCGCTGTGAGCGTGTTGGAGTCCTGTGAGCACTTTTTCGGCAGAGGCCTGGCCGTCAGGAACCATCGATTCCGTACTCATCCATGATGCCGAAGGGAGTCCATAATGGGCGGCCATCTGGTCTCCTGCCCCCTGGAGTAATCCATTTTCCGAACAGCCGGTCAGGGTTTCGGCGGTCTGCATATCAAAAACGTGGGAGAATCCAGCATTGAACACAACCGGTCGTCCCTTCTCCAAAGCCTGAACAACCACGATTCCGCTCATCACTTCGGCGACGGCAAGGCAGAGGGCTCCCGGCAGGGTAACGGGCGCCGTCGTCCCAGCGACGACTTCTGAGTTGACCATAACGGGTATTCCAAAACCTGAGGTCTTCTGAAAAACCTCAAGGGCCAGACTCGTCCAGTGCAGGGGACTGACGATGGTGAACCCGAAACTCACGATAGGCAACTGGGCGAGACTTGCCCCCCGGTACCGTTCCATCTCCAGTATGGCCTGGCACATCTCAATGATCACCTCAGCACCGGTCGGGGTGAATATGACCGGCCGCATGTGTTTGCCGCCGTTCTCGGCCAGCCGCCTCAGGCCAACAAAATCTCTCGTCTTTGGAGGAAAATCACCGATGCTTGTTCCCACGACAGCATGGACATTCTCGAGGGTGTCGTAGAGCCGGACCATTTCAACAAAGCGTGTTTCGGTCATCACCTCCCGTTTCCTGCCCCGGGCAAAATAGAGGGCATTGCCACCCCAGAAGAGAGGTTGAGCGCCATTGTAAACCTCGGTGATGCGGCCTTCAAGATCCGCAAAGGCCACCTTCTTGGGACACCAGGCAATGGCCCTTGTCACCATCTCCTCGCTCATACGGACGACCGACGCTGCCCTGTCCCCCTTGCCGCCCATTTGGCAGAGGACCTCGAAAATCTCGGGGTGATCGATTCTTACGCCGACATCATCCAAAATTGAGAGGGCAATCTCATTAACCCTCTGTTTCTCCTCTTGCGAGAGAATATGCATCCATGGCTCCTATGCTATCTGCCCATGGAAGCCAGATAGAGGCCGACAATCGTCATGGCGTCCTGGATCCTTCCGTCCCTGATCATGACGAGCGTCTCGGCCAGAGGCAGAGGCGCCACCTCCAGGACCTCATCCTGATCGAGATTCTGAGCCACCGGTTCAAGACCCCTGGCAAGAAAGATCTGGATAACCTCGTCTGAGTACCCGGGAGCCGGGAGAATCTCTGTCAATTTTTCAAAATGATCTGCCTGATAGCCCGCCTCCTCTATCAGCTCCCGCCTGGCACACTGGAGAAAATCCTCACCAGGGTTGAGGGTGCCTGCCGGTATCTCCCAGAGAAACCTTCTCAAAGAGGGGCGGTACTGTCTGATCATCACGACCCGATCGTCGGGCAAAAGGGGGACTATGGCGGAAGAACCGGGATGATGGATGACATCGTAGGCAGTCGTTACTCCATTGGGCAGGGAGACCGTCTCCCTGCATAGGCGGAAGACCCTTGCCCGATAGATCGTTTCAACCTTTTCCGAGCCAGTACCCATTCTGTCTTCCTTTCGGATCAGCGTTCAAGGGGCGGACCAATCACAGGCAACAGCTTGATATCATAAATTCCATGCAAAGGGAAGGGGCCGCCACACAAGGGACTCCCCAGAAAGACCCGGGAGTTTTCCCTTCGGCAATCCCGTTGTTCTGAGGGATCCAGGGAAGCGATGAATCCCACTCCCCTCCTTGAACCTGTGGCGCTTGACACCCCGCCGATCTTCGGTTTGAATATCCGGCGAGGAAACAGTAAAATAGAGATCTGGATACTCCCAAGAGTGGCTAGATCGGGTCGTTTATGCATCCTGTACTCATTACCATCGGTCCGGTGCAGATCAGATTCTATGGCCTCATGTACGTTCTGGCCATCGTGGTGGGCTACTTTCTGTTGAAGAGTGAAGTGAGGCGAAAGGGAATGGGCCTGTCACCGGACGACGTTATGAATCTGATTTTCTGGGTTGTTCTTGGCGGGCTTCTCGGCGCGAGGATCTACTATGTGGCCTTTAATTGGGAGTACTACTGGCCGGATTGGAAAGAGATTCCCGCTATCTGGCATGGAGGACTTGCGATTCACGGGGGGATTCTCGGCGGATTGGTGGCCGGGCTTTTCTACACGAGAAGGAAGGGTCTTTCTTTCCTCCGCACAGCCGATGCCGTGGCCCCGTGCCTGATTCTCGGACAGGCTTTTGGACGATTCGGCAACTTCATGAACGGCGATGCCCATGGAGTGCCGACCAAGATGCCTTGGGGGATAGTCTTTCCCCCCGGAAGCATCGCCGGCGATCAGTTTCCACACCTCCCTCTTCATCCCACCATGCTGTATGAAATGGCGATCAACCTGGCAATCTTCTTTTTCCTGTGGCAGATTCGAAAGCGGCCGGCCAAAGACGGATTCATCATCTGCCTCTATCTGATCTTCTACTCTGTGGGCAGATTTGTTGTGAGCTTCTACAGGGCCGACAGCCTGATGGTCGGGGGGGTTCGGGCCGCTCACCTGATAAGCGTCGTGATCGTGGCCATTGCGACCTTCTTTCTCTTCAAGGAGAGGCTCTGGAGCGAATGAAGGGCTGATTCCGGATGCCAGCAGAGACCCCCTACCCCTTTCTTGCCGCCTGCCGCCGGGAGAGAGTTCCTTTTACCCCGGTCTGGCTGATGCGTCAAGCGGGGCGATATATGAAGGAGTATCGGGCCTTCCGGGAGAAGTACTCTTTTCTCGAAATGTGCAAGACCCCGGAACTGGCCGCCCGGATCACCTTGATGCCTGTCGATCAGTTCGGAGTCGATGCGGCGATCATCTTTGCCGACATCCTGCTCCCCCTGGAGGGCATGGGAATCGAGCTCAGGTTTTCCGAGGGGGAGGGACCTGTGGTCGATACCCCGGTGCGGAGCGAGGAGGACATCGAGAGACTCCGGGTTTTCGAACCCCATGAAGACGTTCCCTTCGTACTGGATGCTATCGGCCAGGTTCGTAAGGAACTGGAGGGCCGGGTGCCGCTGATCGGGTTCTCAGCAGCCCCTTTCACCCTGGCGAGTTATCTGGTCGAGGGCGGCCGCTCACGGAGTTTCGTCCGCACCAAGACGCTCATGTACCAGAACCCCGCTGCCTGGCACAGGCTCATGGAGACGCTCACCCGTGTGACGACCCGGTATGTGAGGAGCCAAGTCGAGGCGGGAGCTCAGGCCATCCAGGTCTTTGACACCTGGGTGGGCTCCCTCGGCCCTGCAGACTACGAGGCATTCGTCCTCCCCTATTTGCGGCAGGTCTTTCAGGGGCTCGGCCTGGATGTCCCGTTGATTCACTTTGCCACCAACACATCGGGGATCCTGGGCCTCATGAGGGAGGCCGGAGGGGACGTGATCGGTTTGGATTGGCGGATCGATCTTGGAAAGGCGTGGAACGAGATCGGCCACAATGTGGGTGTCCAGGGGAACCTCGATCCTGCTGTGCTTCTTGCTCCTCCTCAGAAGATCAGAGAGGCGGTTCGGTCGATTCTGGCCGCCGCCGGGAACCGCCCTGGCCATATTTTCAATCTGGGCCACGGCGTCCTTCCCGATACCCCTGTTGATCACGTGAGAATCATGGTCGATTCGGTCCACGAGATAAGCCAGCGATGAGCAACCTTTGCCCGGATGCCGCGGTTCTTGTCATGTCTTTTGGCGGGCCATCACGGATGGAGGAGGTGGAGGATTTTCTTGAAAGATTCCTGGGCAAGAGGCCTCTCCCGGAGGAGAGAGTCGCGGCCATCAAGGAGAAATACCGGCTCATCGGAGGGGGGTCTCCTCTTGCGGAGATCACACGGCGACAGGCAGAGGCTATCGAGTCGGAACTCGCCGGAAGGGGCTGCAACATCAGAGTAGCCGTGGGTATGCGTTTTTCAGAGCCCTCGGTCGAGCATGCGGTGGGGCGCCTGGCAGGGTGGGGTATCCGAAAGTTGGCGGCCTTACCCCTGACCCCTCATAGATCGAGACTCAGCACGGGACCCTATTTTACCGCTCTCAAGGAGGCGGTCGAGCAGAGGAAGGCCGGCTTCGAAGTGCTGCCCGTTGCGGGATGGCACACGCATCCTCTGTTTCTCCAAGCCCTGGAAGAGAGGATCAACGAAGGGCTTTCTCTCTTTGCCCATGATTCCAGGGAGAGGGTTGAGATCATCTTCAGCGCTCACAGCCTTCCGGAGATGTCCGTGGCCGGTGATCCCTATGTCGAAGAGATCCTTGAAACAATCCGGGGCGTCTCAGAACGGATCGGTCAGGTGAGATGGCATCTGGCCTTTCAGAGTAAGGCACCAGGGCCGGGACCCTGGTTGGGACCGGACGTGGCGGAGGTTATGACCGATCTCTCTGCAAAAGGACGGTCCAGTGTTTTGGTGGTTCCCGTGGGCTTCGTCTCCGACCATCTGGAGACACTCTATGATCTCGACATAGAGTACAGGAATCATGCAGAGGCCCTTGGCATGGAGTACGAGAGATCACCCTCGCTGAACGATTCCTCCACGTTTATTCGGGCCCTTGCCGAGGTAGTGTTGGAACGGCTTGAAAAGGAGGCAGGAGCTAACGGCCCTGGAATTGGTGAGAAGATGGAGAAATCCCTTTGAGACGCGTCGTGGTTGTGGGTGGGGGGATATCCGGGCTTTCAACGGCTTTTTTCCTCCAGGAGAGAATAAGAGAGAGGCGAGCGCCCATCGAGGTCTTTCTCATCGAGAAAGAGGCTCATCCGGGTGGATCGATTCTTACCGAGAGGATGGGGGATTTCATTCTCGAGGGGGGGCCCGACTGCTTCCTGTCGGAGAAGCCATGGGCCCTGAGACTATGCGAGCGGCTGGGCATGGAAGACGAGCTCCTGAATACCAGCGAGAACCGCCGGACCTTTATCCTCTGGCGGGGCAGACTCCATGCTCTTCCAGAGGGGTTCATGCTTCTGGTCCCGACGAGCTTCATGCCCTTTGTTATGAGCAGTCTTGTCAGCCCCTTTGGAAAGATCCGGATGGCAATGGACCTCTTTATTCCTGCCAGGAAGAGCGACGGGGAAGAGAGCCTGGCGGACTTTGTCTCCCGCCGTCTCGGCAGGGAGGCACTCGAGAAGATCGCCGAACCTCTGGTGGCGGGAATCCATGCATCGGTTCCGGAGACTATGAGCCTCAAGGCGACATTTCCCAGGTTCCTCGAGCTGGAGCAAGAGTACGGCAGTCTTATCCGCGGCATGCTCGTGCGACGGAAGAAGTTCGCCCGGTACGTCAAGAACAGGAAAGGGCCAGAGAGGACCATGTTTGTGACGTTGAAGAAAGGGATGGGTGATCTGGTGGAGGCTATCCTCGCCAGGCTGAACTCCGGCTCGGTCCTCCTGGGGAAAGAGGTGGCCGCCCTGGGGCGGAGAGGGCCGGAGGGCTCGCCTCATTACTTCATCGAGACAGAGGGGGGCGAGAAATTCGAAGCCGAGGCCCTGGTCTTGGCCACTCCCGCCTTTGTGAGCGGCCGCCTCCTGGGGACCCTAGACAGGCCCCTGGCCGACATTCTCCAAACCATTCCCTACGTCTCTTCGGCTATCGTCCACCTGGCATACAGAAGATCCCAGATCAGCCATCCTCTGGATGGATTCGGGTTTGTGGTTCCCCGGAGAGAGAAGAGAAGCATCATGGCCTCCACGTGGACTTCGGTCAAATTCGCGCACCGTGTTCCTGACGGCCATGTCCTTCTCAGGGTCTTTGTGGGTGGGGCAAAAAACCGGACTGCCCTCGGCCTCGATGATCATGAGATGGTGGCCATGTGCAGGGAGGAGTTGAGGCAGATCATGGGAATAGAAGCCGAGCCCCTATTCACAAGGGTCTATCGGTGGGAGAGATCCATGCCGCAGTACACTCTGGGACACCTGGAGCGGGTGGCCCGGATCCAAGAGCTGATCTCGCGTCATCCGGGGATATTCCTGACGGGGTGTGCCTACCGGGGAGTGGGTATCAGCGACTGCATCCACGAAGGGGAACAGGCAGCGGAAAGGATCTTGGATTACCTCGGCGATAGGCAGAGAGGCTCAGAAACTAACCTACCAGCCTCCCGCGGTAACATGGAGAGGCATCTCTAGTAGCTCGTTTCTTGCTTGCCCTTAAGTTTCAGTATACTCCGTGTCTCTTCGGCTGATGCGGGTTTCATCCCCAGCTCTCCGAGGATACGCACCATCTTTTCCACCATTTCCGTGTTGCTTCGGGCGAGGGTTCCCCTGCTCAAATAGATGTTGTCTTCCAGGCCGACCCGCACATTGCCCCCCATTATGGCCGCCACGGTGCAGAGATTGAATTCGTGACGGCCCACTGGTAAGGCTGACCAGACATAATCTTTGCCGAAGAGTCTGTCTGCCGTGTTTTTCATGAAGACCAGGTTTTCAACAGAGGGCTGTATGCCTCCCATGATTCCCAGGATAAACTGCAGCCAGAAAGGGGGATGGAGAACGCCCTTGTCCGCCCAGTAGGCCGCGTTGTAGAGGTGGGCCATGTCGTAGCACTCGAGTTCGGGTTTGGTGCCGTTATCATGCATGATTGTGAGGATTCTTTCCTGGTCGTGGAAGGTGTTCTTGAAGACGAGATCCTTTGAACCCTCCAGGTACTCCTTCTCCCATTCCCACTTGTATTTCTTGATCCTCTCCATCAAGGGAAAGAGGCCGAAATTCATCGATCCCATGTTGATAGAGGCCAGTTCCGGCTTGAACCTTTCGACGGCTGCCATGCGTTCTTCCGGACTCATATTGGGAGCACCGCCTGTGGTGATGCATATTATTACGTCGCTCTTCCCGGTGATCTCCCGGCAGAACCGGCCGAAGAGGTCGAGATTCATGGTGGGCTGGCCGGTCCTGGGGTCCCTGGCGTGGAGGTGAACCGTGCTGGCGCCAGCACTGCATGCATCGATGGCCTCCTGGGCGATCTGTTCGGGGGTGATAGGCAGATAGGGGGTCATGCTTGGGATGTGAATGGAACCGGTAACCGCACAATTGATGATGATCTTTTCCTTCATTTCCCCTCCAACGGACTTTGTGCGGTGACCACTAGGGAGCTGGAGAAGCCCTCGGTGGAACAGGTTCCCTGTGTGGATCGAACCGGAGAGATACCCAAAGGCCGCTGGGAGTCTCGATTCGGCGGAGAGCAGTCGATCGTGACAAAGTCAGAGGGCCGGAAACAGGCCTCTTCCACAAGCCTCAAATACCCAGCAGTTTTTTTCTCAAGTCGAGGTTCTCAAAGAGCTCCCGGGCGTCACCTTCATGGATCAGGTGTCCCTTGTCCAGGACGTAGCTCCTGTCGGCCATCCCCAGGGCCAGAGTCGAATACTGTTCCACCAGGAGAATGCTCATACCGGTCTCCTTGAGTTCCCGGATGATCTTCATGACTTCCATCACCATCTTGGGGGCGAGTCCCTCAGAGGGTTCATCGAGAAGGATCAGCTCGGGATTTCCCATGAGGGTTCGAGCAATGGCGAGCATCTGTTGCTCGCCGCCGCTCAGATACTCCCCGTACTGTCCTTCCAGTGCCCTGAGTTGGGGGAAGTGCCCGTAGACCGTCTCCAGGCTCCAGTGGTTGAGTCCTCCTTCTTTTCTTCCCACCTCCAGATTCCTCCGTACAGAGAGGTTCGGGAAGATCCGCCGGGTGTCAGGGACAAAGCCGATCCCTCTTTTTGCAATTTCGTAAGGGGGCAGGCGGGTGATGTCCTCTCCCTTGAAGACGATGGAGCCCGACCTGGCCGGAGTCAACCCCATGATGCTGCGGACCAGGGTCGTCTTTCCCGCCCCATTGCGGCCGAGCAGGCAGACGGTCTCGCCCTGGCCGATCTGAAGAGAGATGTCAAAGAGGATATGGGCTTCTCCGTAGAAGGTGTTTACCTTTTCTAAGGTCAGCATTACCTCAACTCCCCGAGATAGGCGTCCTGGACTTCCGCATTGCCCTTGATTTCATCAGGGGTTCCCTGGGCCAGGAGCCTTCCCTGGTGCATCACTGCGATACGCCCTGAGACCGACATGACCGCTTCCATGTCGTGCTCCACGAGAATTATGCTCAACTTGTCGGCGAGATTCTTGATGAACCGAAGGATTCGGGGCCGCTCGTCCACTCCCAGGCCGCTCATGGGTTCATCCAAGAGCAACAACTTCGGTTCCAATGTCAGTGAAAGCCCGATCTCCAGGAGACGGCGTTCCCCGTAAGGAAGGAATTTGACGGTTTCATCCTCTTTGCCGGCAAGGCCGATGAGCTGGATGATTTCGAGTGTCTTTTCCCTGACTGCGGGAAACCCGCTGAGAGGTGAGAAGAACTCTGTGCCATGGCCGTGATGAGATTGGACGCCGATCCAGATATTCTCCTCGACACTCAACTCGTCGTAGAGATTAAGTATCTGAAAAGACCTTGAAATACCCTTGCTTACGATCTTATGTATGGGGAGGTTGGTAATATCCTCTCCATCAAAGGAGATGCTCCCAAAGTCGGGTTTGAGACTTCCACCGATGAGATTGAAAAACGTTGTCTTTCCAGCCCCATTGGGTCCGATGATCGAGGTGATACAGTCAGGTTCAAAGGCGAGTGTTACGTGATCCACAGCGGTCAATCCGCCGAAGCTCTTGGTCAGATCTCTGGTTTCCAAGATTGCCATGACCATCACCTCACTTCAACACGGCCCGTCCCTTTTTCTGGGTGAGAATACCAAGGATCCCGGTGGGTACGAAGAGGATGATCAGGACAAAGAGAGAGCCGTAAAGGAGCAGCCAGTTCTCCCAAAAGCTGCTGAGAAGGTCACGGAAGATGATGAAGATACTGGCCCCCAGAATGGACCCGTAAAAGTTCACCAGTCCCCCCCCCAACAGGGTCATCATAACTACATCGCCCGACTTCGTCCATTCGAGAACTTCGGGGAAGGCGGCGTTCTGCAAGAGAACGTGCAGGCAGCCGGCCAGGCTTGCAAACAGGCCCGAGAGGGTGAAGGAGGCCCATTTGTATGCAGCGGTGTTGTATCCGACGTATTGTGTCCTCACCTCGTTTTCACGAATAGCCTGGAGGACCCGCCCGAAGGGTGAGTGGACTATCCTCCAGATGACCCACATGGAAACGACAAAGACGACCAGCACGAAGTAGTAGTAATTGATGCCGACCGAAAGATCGATGGAGAATAGGCCGGGAATACCTATGGCCATCCTGTCGATTCCCGAGAGGCCGGTCTCCCCACCGGTTACCTCGTCCCACCTGAAGGCGATGAAGTAGAACATCTGGCTGAAGGCGATGGTCAGCAGGGCGAAGTAGATTCCCCTCTTCTTTGCGAGCAGCAGGCCCACACCGGCCGTAATAAGGGTGCCTACCAGGACTCCCAGAATCAGAGGGATCCAGAGCCCGTGGATCAGGTGCTTGAAGGTAATGCCCAGGGCGTAGGCGCCGATTCCGAAATAAGCCCCGTGGCCGAATGAAGGCAGGCCCGTGTATCCCAGAAGTATATTGAAGCCCATGGCAAAGAGGCACCATATGATTACCGCAGTACCCATGGAGATGAACTTCCCGATGTAGGGAACAAAGGGAAAGACGGCAAAAAGAGCGGTGATCAGAAACATGGGATTGACCAGGATTTCCCTGTAACGGGGTCGGACCGCGACATCCATGCTAGACCTCCAAGATGCTTTTCTCCCCCATCAAGCCTCTCGGCCTCCACAGCAGAATCAGGGTCATCAGGAAGTAGGGGATGATGTCCGTAAATCGGCCGGGGTAGAGACTGGTCGATATACCGAAGATCAAACCACCGATGATGCTTCCCCAGAAGCTGCCGATACCTCCTACCACAACTATGACGAAGGCAGGCATTAATACATAGGTTCCCATGACCGGCCGGATACTGTGTATGGGGGCTGCAATTACCCCTGCTACGCCGGCCAGTGCCGCGCCCAGTCCAAACACCAGGGTGCGCACCCTGGGGAGGTTCTTGCCGAGGGCCATGACCATTTCACTGTCCTGTGCGCCCGCCTTGATGATGGCTCCGTGAGGGGTTTTCTCCAGGAACAACCAGACAAGGACGATGAGCAGCGCGGAAAGCCCTGCCAGAAAGAGACGGTACTTGGAATAGTACATGATCCCCAGGTCCACGACCCCTGAGATGAAATCCGGGGCTGTAACGGAATGGCCCGGCTTACCCCAAACCATCCGGATCATCTCCTCCAGGGCCATGGCGATCCCGAAGGTGAGCAAGAGCCCGAAGAGGGGATTCTTGGTGTAGACCCTCCGGATGGCGAGACGCTCGATCAATATCCCCATGACCCCCACAAGAAAAGAGGAGATCACAAGAGCGAGCCAGAATCCCACGTACCTGTTGAGGGAGAAAAAGAAATATGCCCCGAAGGCAAAGAGGATCCCGTGGGCGAAATTGATTACCTGCATCACCCCGAGAATCAAGGTGAATCCGAGAGCGATAACGGCATAGACCAGGCCGTTGACGATACCATTGACGAGGTAGCTTAGGAAGAGCTCCATGGCGTCTCCTGCCTTGACAGAAGAGACAGCGGGGTTCCCCTAGAGGAACCCCGCTGTCTCAGCCTCAGTCTGGGTACGGTTCCAGTTTAACCGGATTTTCTGCCTTGGTTCTTGCGATCTTATCCCCCGGCACGGACTTTACGATTTCACACAGATCGGCTCGATCGCGCATCTCCGAGGGTTTTCTCGAGCGCACCACGTAGTAAGAACAGATGAACTGGTGATCCCAGTCACGGATGGTGATCGGGCCGTCTCGCAGGGATTCGCTCTCGGGGATCACGTGGCCCTCCAGGGCCTTGATGACATCGGCCACGTGTTCCGTTCCGGCTCTCTTAATCGCCCGGCCCAGCTCGCGGGTTGCCAGGTAGCCGTTCACCGTATCCTGAGTGGGAACGGGGATGGCCACGCCGAGCCACCGCTTCTTGTACTTCCGGACGAATTCCCTTACATCGGGCTTGTCGATGTCATAGTACCATTCCGTACCATGAATGCCGACGTTCTTTTTCGGCCCGGCTGCCCAGGCGTCTTCGTAGTCGTAAAGGGTGTGGACTATGGTCATGTCCTTGTAGATCCCGAATTCATAGATCTGTTCCATGAGGGCAGCCCGGTCGACACCGCCCACGGTGATGACCAGGGCATCGGGTTTGGCCGCTCTAGCCTTGATCAGGAAAGAGCTGAAATCGCGCGTGCCCAGCGGGACCTTTGATTCACCCACTTCGACACCGTCGTGTGCCTTGAGGACCCTTCTTGCCCACCTCGTGCCGGACCATCCCCAGGAGTAATCATGGGTGAGGAAGTACCACCTGTTGCCGACCTTTTCGAGGATGTACGGGCCCAGGGCACGAAGCGCCATGGCCATGTTGGGAGGAACGCGGAAGACACAACGATGGGCATACTTACCCGTCACGGTATCGGAGTTCTGATTGGTCGCAAAGAAGATGACCCCGTATCGCTGGGCAACCTCTCCTACGGCAATAGCCACGGAGCTGCTGACTCCGCCCATGAGGTACTTGACCTTCTCCCCTTCGATGAGCCGCCTCGCCTTTCTGGCTGCCACCTGGGGATTGGTCTCCGAATCCTCCACAACCAGCTTCAGCTTCTTCCCCAGGACTCCTCCGGCTTTGTTGATCTCCTCCACCGCCATCTGCATCCCTCTCCGTTCGAGGGCGCCGTGATCCGCGTAGTTACCACTGGCAGGGCTCACAACCCCGATCTTGATGAACTCCTCGGCGGGTGAGGATTGGCTCAACAGCAGACCGAACAAGCCCACAACAGAGAGAACGATCACGAGCTTTTTCATGGCTCTCCTCCTTTCCAAACAATGCTGGGTTGGGCAGTACCAACCGTTTTCCCTCCTCCAAGCTCAATTCCTCACCTCCTTTCTCTGAGAATAGGCCGCAGGCCTGAGGGCTCCGTCCTCGATGCGATCCGTTGGTTACAGGCCTCCGGTGCCTCACTTCGCCGTCCAACCCCCATCAACGAGAAGGACATGCCCTGTCACCAGATCGGACGAATCGGATGCGAGATAGATCACGGCCCCTACAACGTCCTCGGGTTTTCCCACACGACCCAAGGGAATGTTTCCCAAGACATATTCACGAAACCCCTCCTTTTCGAACATGGGCTCGGTGAAAGGGGTTTGGATGAATGTAGGGCCGATGGCGTTGACGTTGATACCGTATTGGGCCCATTCGATTGCCAGCACCTTTGTGAGCAGGTTGACTCCCCCCTTGCTTGAACAGTAAGCCGCCCTCTGTAAAAGACCCACGCTTCCCGCCTGAGACGAGACATTGATGATCTTTCCCCTCTTCTGTTCGATCATCACCTTTCCTACCGCTTGGGCGCAGAAGAAGAGGCCCTTGAGATTGGTCTCCATGATGCTGTCCCAGGCCTCCTCGGTTACGTCCACCGCCCACTGGGGGATGTTGATCCCCGCGTTGTTGACCAGGATATCGATATGGCCGAAGGCTGCTACCGTCTCCTTGACCATGGCATGGACGTCCGGGATCTTTCGAACGTCCATCTGATGGATCAAGACCCGCCGGCCTAGCTCTCGGATCTCACGGCCGACCCTGTCAAGTTCAGAAGCGGTCCTGCTGCACACAACCAGATCGGCTCCGTATCTGCCCAGGGCCAGGGCGATGTGATAGCCCATCCCCCTCCCAGCACCGGTGACGATGGCCACCTTTCCAGACAGGTCGAACTCGGCGGGGACTATTGATTTGGGCTTTTCTCCCTCTTTCATGGTTGTTCCTATCACAGGGCCTTCTCATAGATCCTTTCTACATCCTCGACCCTCATCTCCCTGGGGTTGTTGGTCATCAATCTGGTTACATTCATGGCCGCCTCGGCCATATCGGGGATCGCCTCATTGGGGACTCCCAACTCGGTCAGGGACTGGGGGATCTCGAGATCCCTGTAAATGGCCTTTACGGTCCTGGCCGCGTGGTAAGCCTGTTCCAGGAGGGAGAGGTGTTCCACCTTTTCTCCCAGAAACCCTGCGATCCGCGCAAATTTCGGAATGTTCCCCAGGACGTTGAATTCCATTACATAAGGAAGGAGAAGGCCGTTGGCTATCCCATGGGCCACGTTGAAATGGCCGCCCAGAGGGTAGGCCAGGGCATGCACGGCTGTGACGCCTGCGTTTGTTATTGCGATCCCGGCATAGAGGCTCCCAATGGACATGTCGGATCTGGCCTCCAGGTTGCTGCCGTTCGCCACGGCGGTCCTCAGGCTCCGGCCGATGAGCACTATTGCCTCCCTGGCGAACAGGTCGCTCAGTATGGTGGCATTGTTGGACGTATAGGTTTCGATGGCATGGGTAAGGGCGTCGATGCCTGTAGAAGAAGTCACCGGGGGAGGCATGGAGAGGCTCAGAAGGGGATCCACGATGGCGACCCGGGGAAGGATGTAAGGACTGACGATGGCCTTCTTGAGTTTCGCCTCGGAATCGGTAAGTATGGCGTTCGGTGTGGCCTCTGCTCCTGTTCCTGCCGTAGTGGGTATCAGGATTGTGGGAATGCCCGGCTTCTTCACCAGGTTGACTCCGAGATAGTCCTGTATCTTCCCCGGGTTGGTGCACATGACCGAGGCCACCGAGGCGATGTCCATGGAACTGCCGCCGCCCACCCCAAGGATCAGGTCGTAATCGCCTCTTTTCGCCGTCTCGACACACGTGTCGGCGCAGGCGATATCCGGGTCGGAGATCACACCATCGAACAGATCGCTTGGGATTCCCTCTTTCTCCAGAAGTCCTCGGACCTTTCCGGCAATACCCGAGGCCACCACCCCCTTGTCGGTCACTACGAGAGCCTTTTTTGCCTCCAGATTCCTCGCCTCTTCTCCCAGCCTTTCCAGAGACCCCACCCCTGCCAATATGAGATTCGGAACCCTGAAACTGATGATCCTGTTGCCCACTGCCGTCCCTCCTTCCGGACTCAGAAATGCAAGATCACTTTTATTACACCTTCTCCCCTCTTGTCCACCAGATCGAAGCCCTCTTTCACCCTTTCGATGGGCCAGCGGTGGGTAATGAATGAACCCATGTCGATTCTTTTTTGGCCCATGAGGTCTATTGCCGCGTGAAATTCTCTTCCACTGTACGTCCAGCTACCAACCAGATCGACCTCCGTAAAGACGATCTTGAAGGAATCGAAGGTGGCTTCCTCGTCAAATATGGCTACCAGAACCATCCTTCCCCTTTTACGGAGGAGATCCAGGGAGTCGTCGATCAAGGAAGGTAGCCCAACAGCAATGACCACCGCATCGGCCCCTTCCCCCTCTGTCCATTCCCTGATCCTGTCGGCCAGAGGTTCCCTTCTCGCGTTGACCGTGGCCCAAGCCCCCAGCTCCCGTGCCTTGGCGAGGTTGAAGTCTTCCACGTCAGTCGCGATTATACGGGTAGCCCCGGCCTCTCTCAAGGCAACCAGGCTTGCCAAGCCGATCGTGCCTGATCCCACGATGAGGACCGAATCGCCCAAACCGACCGCCGCCATGCCGGCCGCATGAACCCCGACGGCAAGGGGCTCGACAAGGGCGCCTTGTTCGAGGCTCAGCCCCTCTGGGAGGAGATAGACCTTGTCTTCCGGCACGGCCACGTATTCGGCAAAAGCACCGGGCCAGGCAGTGGTCCCCAGTACCCTCTTGTTGTTGCAGAGATTGTAGTTTCCCCTGTCGCAGTTGGAGCAGTGGTGGCAGTAAGTTTGAGGTTCCACGGTAACCCGGTCGCCCTCCTGGAAGAGGGTGACATCCTTCCCCGTCCCCACAACCTCTCCTGCCATTTCATGACCCAGGATCACCGGGGGTTTTCGAAAGGGGTGGTTGCCTTTGTAAGTGTGGAGATCAGAACCGCAAATGCCGACCCATCGGACCTTTATGAGGACATCACTGGGACCTACCGGTGGTTCGGCCACCTCTTGAAGCTCGATCTGATAGGGAGCTGTGAGCAAGGCGGCTTTCATGACGCCCCCTAAGAGGCGAGATTTGGATGCCGTGTTACCGGTAACACTAGAATGAACCAATGAGTTTGTCAAGCTTTTTGTTTCTGGAGTTTCCTGACGTTTGCATTGCGCTGTTTTCTAATGACACGAAATGAAATGGGAATCTGAATCTAGAAAGTTAAAATGGCGCCTGGGGTCTCGCCACTCTTGGAGAACGCCCTTGTTCACGTGCGACACCGCGGAAGCGGTGGGGTACCCGTCAAGGGTGAGCGGGCGCCGAAAAAGGGGGGAATGGTTTTGGGCGCCCTCTCTATGCTTCCAGGCAAGGGAGGTCTCGGCCTTCGGTAGTTCTTTAATCAAGGGGCCTGTCCATGGCCTGCCGGCACCGGACCAGGATAGAGAGGACTTCGAAGGGTTTCTCTATCTCTGGAAAGGTCGGGATACCTGCGGGTTCGACGGACCCCTTGCACACATCCATCCACTTGCTCTCGCCGCTAAAGGTAACAAGGAGGGGTTTTTGGGGGTATCTTCTTGCGAGGTCGATGAGGAATTCGAAGGAGGGGATGCCCGTTTCCTCCGTGAGCATGAGAACCGCAACCACGGAATCGATGTTCGGGTCCTTGAGCACCGTTTCGGCGCCCTCCCTGTAAGCGAATTCGATGCCCTTTGCCGAGACTGCAGCCCAAATATCGACGGGGTTTCTCATACGGATGTATGAAGGGCTGAACTCCTGGAGTCTTTTGATGGTGCTCTCCTGAAATTGCGGAACCAGAAGGCCGAGGCGGGTGCAGAGATCGGTAAGGACCACCAGCATTGCCCCGGAGGGGGCGAGGAAGCCTACCCGATTTCCCCTTGGCAGGGGTAGCATGGAGAGCCCCTTGGCTGCAAGGACAAGATGGGTGTAATCCCAGATCCTGACGATGCCAGCCTGTCTGAGCATGCCGTCTACGAGACGGTCCTCGGCCGCCATAGCGGCGGTGTGGGCTATGGCCGCCTGGCTGCCCCCTTGGGTGGATCCGCCTTTCAGCATGACGATGGGCTTGCGACGGGTTGTCTCTCGAGCCACCTCCAGGAAACGTCTCGGCCGTTTGAAGCTTTCAAGATACATGACGATTGCCCCCGTCTCGGGGTCCTCCGCCAAGTACTCGAGAGCCTCGGTCTCGTCTATGTCGACCTTGTTGCCAAGGCCGATCACCCGGCAAACGCCGAAATTCTCCGATGAGAGGATGTATTTCATCGTGTGGGTAGCGAAATTCCCTGTCTGTGCGATATAGGAGACCCTGCCCCGGCGGATCTTGCCCAGAGGGAAGAAGGAGGATGTGAAAAGGGAGGGGGTGGAGATATGACCCGAGGTATTCGGCCCAAGCACTCGGATCCCTTGCTCCCTGACGATCTCTTCGAGGTCTTGTTGAATCCGTGCCCTCTGCTGGTCCACCTCGGCAAAGCCACCAGCAGAGAGGACAAAATTCCTGATCCCCTTTTGCACGCAGTCCCGTACGGCACTGGGGCATGTCTCGGCAGGGAGGACTATTATGGCCAGGTCTATTCCGGCCGGTAGATCAGCGATGGATCGACTAACGGGTACGCCGAGTATTTTCCCGCCCTTCGGGTTGACCAGGTGGAGCCTGCCCTCATATCCATTCACGAGGATATTGCGGACTATCTCGTGTCCCGGTTTACCGGGAACAGAAGAGGCTCCGATGATAGCTACACTCCTGGGCTCGAAAAAGGGGGCCAATCCTCCATGCACGATGGGTTCTCCTTATGAGGTTCGAAAGAATCAGGAGACAGGGAGCCGCATTGTCAAGAGGGAAGGCAGCCCGGGCTACCCGTGGACTGTGCCTCCGGGTCTGAGGACAACCAGGGCGTCCAGCGCGACGGGTCTACCGTCTGATCGAATCCTTAAAGGGTTGATATCGACTTCGGCCACTTCCTCGTAACGGAGTCCGATTTCACCGAGGGCTACCAGCACCCGGGCCAGTCCGTGCCTGTCGGCCGGAGGTTCGCCCCTGAAACTCTCCATGACCTTTCTGCCCCTGATCTGCCCCATCATTTCTTGGGCATCCGCGAGACTCAGGGGTGCGATTCGGAATACAACATCCCCCAGGAGCTCTGTGAGGATTCCCCCGAGGCCGAACATGACACACGGCCCAAAAACCGGGTCCCTCGTCAAACCGCACGCCAGTTCCCGCCGCCCCTCTGCCATCTGCTGGACCAGCAGCCCCTCACAGCCTCGGATCTTCAAGAGGCGGTTCCCCTCTTCCCTCACCTCGTCCTGACTCCTG
The DNA here is from genome assembly GCA_019308905.1 of Deltaproteobacteria bacterium. Classification (NCBI taxonomy): domain Bacteria; kingdom Pseudomonadati; phylum Myxococcota; class Myxococcia; species Deltaproteobacteria bacterium. The sequence goes on along the minus strand of JAFDHF010000024.1, from coordinate 28,850 downwards.
AGATTCAGGACCACGCCTCCCACTTCGGTCTTGTGAAAGAGATTCTCGCCGTATGCCTTTAGAACGACGGGAAAACCGATTCTTGCCGCCTCGAGGGCGGCAGAGTCGCCATCAGGAGCGAAAGCCTCGGGGACAACCGGTATGCCCAGAAACGAAAGGAACCGTTTCGAATCATACTCGGATAGTGCCTTTCGGCCTCTGGCTCGAGCTTCTCCGATGAGATCGAGGGGACCGTTCATTTTGCAGTCTTCAGGTCTTCTGGGAACAGGAGAAAACCCTCTCTTCAGACCGGGGAAGGGACAAAGATTGCCAACCTCCGAGTCCCCACAGGGTCACCGTGAGAGCTTGCGAGCGAAGGAACGAGGAGTTTCCCCTTGGAAATCGAGAAATATCCTTAGGAATCAAATGGTTCTGAGACATACCCCAAAAAAGGGGGGGAGCCCCCGAAACCCAGGGACTTGATTGAAGGCATAGTGTCCCCCTCCTCGAAAATTCTCATCATTACCGAGAGAGCAGAGGGCGTCCAGAACTTCAGGATAGCCCTTGACTAGCCTGCTTCTCTTTCTTGATTGGTTCCGGCCCCCGATTTTTCGACCGTGAGGTAAAGCTCCTCGATAACCTCGTCTATCCTCTCCGGATGGGGGCCGCCTCCCTGGGCCATGTCGGGCCGGCCTCCACCGGTTCCACCGACCTTGCGGGCAAGCTCCCTGATCATACTGCCGGCATTGAATCGATCGAGAAGATCCCTGGTCACCGTGAGGACCATGGCCGCCTTGCCCCTGTGCTCTCCGGCAAGGAAGACGATGCCCGAACCGATCTTCTCCTTGAAGCGGTCCCCGATCTCCCTGAGACTCCGTGGATCTCCGACACCCGGCTTGACGGCGAGCACCCGGATTCCACCGATCTCGCGAACCTGCTCGAGGTGGTCCGAGCCACCCGTGGCAATGCGGGTCTTTAGGGATTCCACCTCACGCTCAAGCCTTCTGAGCTGGGTCACCACCTTTTCGAGTTTCCCATCGAGCTGCTCAGGAGAGCTCTTAACGATTGCCGAGGCCTTCATAAGGGTCTTTTCCTGTTGCCTGACATGGTGGAGGGCATCGGCACCGGTGAGAGCCTCGATGCGTCTCACCCCTGCGGCCACCGCTGATTCTGAGATGATCTTGAAGAGACCCAGGTCGCCGGTCCTCCTGGTATGCGTTCCGCCGCAGAGCTCCTTGCTGATTCTCCCGATGGCCACCACCCTGGCCCTGTCCCCGTACTTCTCCCCGAAGAGAGCCGTGGCACCGCTCTTCTTCGCCTCTTCCGTGGCCATGACCCTGGTTCGGACAGGGACGTTCTCTCGGATCCTCTGGTTCACGACGTCTTCGATGCGGTCGAGCTCCTCCGGGGTGAGGGCGGAGAAATGGGTGAAATCGAACCGGAGCCGATGGGGGGCGACGAGCGAGCCCGCTTGTTTGACGTGGTCGCCCAGCACATCCCTCAGAGCGGCATGGAGGAGATGGGTCCCCGTGTGATTCAAAGCGGTGGCTCCCCTCGCTTCCGGATCAACAGAGAGTAGGACCTCGGTGCCGAGCTCCACCGAGCCCCTTTTCACATGCCCCACATGGACCAGAAGTTGCGGCACAGGCCTCAGGGTATCGGAGATCTCGATTTCCAGGCCTTCCGGCGACGTTATCGTGCCTCTGTCGCCGACCTGGCCTCCGGTTTCGCCGTAAAAGGGGCTCTCCTCGGTCAGGATCTCGATGTCCTCTCCCTCACTAGCGCGGTCTACGAAGGTGCCGTGCCGGATGATGCGAACAACCCTGGAACGGTGTTTGAGACGTTGGTAGCCCACAAAAGCGGTTTCGACGCCGTCGGCCAGCAGCCTTTTGAACTCGTCCCTGAGGTCTTCTTCTCCTGATCCTTTCCAGGCCTGTCTGGCCTTCTGCCTCTGAGTCGCCATAGCCCGGTCAAAGGCATCCAGGTCGATTCCAATCCCCTCTTCCCTGACGATGTCCTCGACGAGGTCGACGGGGAATCCGTAAGTATCGTAAAGCCTGAAGACTACGAAACCGGGCAGGGTGCTCATGCCTCTCTTTTTCACGAGGCCGACCTCTTCGCGGAGGAGATCGAGCCCGCGGTTGAGAGTGTCTGAGAAACTCTCCTCTTCCCTGGAGACTACCCGTCGGATGAAATTCCTGTGTTCTTTCAGATCAGGATAGGCCTCGCCCATGAGGTCGATGACCAAATCGACCACATCCGAGAAAAACGCCCCTTCCACACCGAGTTTCCGGCCATGCCGGAGAGCCCGCCTCATGATTCTCCGAAGGACATATCCCCGGCCCTCCTTCTCTGGGAGCACACCGTCGCCGATGAGGAAGGCCGAGGCCCTTGCGTGATCGGCAATCACCCTGATGGAGATGTCATCCTTCTCGTGAACGCCGTACTCTCTTGAAGCCACGTCCTCCACATGGGCTATGATGGGGCGGAACAGATCAGTGTCGTAGTTGCTCGTCACGCCTTGGACCACGGCTGCAATCCGCTCCAGGCCGAGCCCCGTATCGATGCTCGGCTTTGGCAGAGGCACAAGCCTGCCGCTGGCATCGCGATTGTACTGCATGAAAACCAGGTTCCAGAGCTCCAGAAACCGGTCGCAATCGCAACCAAGCCCGCAGTCAGGCCGCCCGCAGCCCACGTTCTCGCCCTGATCGATGGTGATCTCGGAACAGGGGCCGCAAGGACCGGTGTCTCCCATGCTCCAGAAGTTGTCCTTCGTGGAGAAGGCACGGATTCTCTCTTCGGGCACGAAGTTCTGCCAGATCTGCCTGGCCTCCTCGTCGGGCCCGAGGCCCATCTCTCGGTCGCCCTCGTGGATAGTGATCCAGAGGCGGTCTTTTGGGAGCCCCAGTACACGAGTCAAGAAATCCCAACCCATCTCGATGGCGCCTTCCTTGAAGTAGTCGCCAAAGGAGAAGTTTCCAAGCATCTCAAAGAAGGTGTGATGGCGAGCCGTATGCCCCACGTTTTCGAGGTCGTTGTGTTTGCCCCCGGCCCGAACGCACTTCTGAGAGGATACGGCACGGACATAGGGGCGTCTCTCCTCCTGAAGAAAAACCCGCTTGAACTGCACCATGCCGGCATTGGTGAAGAGCAGTGTCGGATCATCATGGGGAACCAGCGATGAGCTTGGAACGATCTGATGGCCCCTTTGTTCGAAGTATTTCAAGAAGGCGTTTCTGATCTCATTACTGGTCATTGGAGATTCCCGTCCCACCGTCTCTCTCCGGAAGCAGGTCTTCCTGAGATCCCAGGAATTCGGTTCATCCTATTGTACACCAATCAGGGCGCATGTTAAAGGCGGATGCAATCTTTCGACGGGCGGCAGGGAGGACAAGGAGCAAGACATACGGTCTGGCGCAGGTGCCGGAGCACGGGGCGGGGCTCCTCAGTATCTCTGGATATCCTGAGCGGCGAGTCTCTCCTCTTCGCCGCCCTCTTCTGCCTGGGTGCTCTTTTCGAAATGGTCCCAAGAGGTGTCGCCACCCGACATGATCCCTTTGACCCTGAGGGCGAAGTCTTCGGGGTTGCTGCTTTGACGGAGAGCCTCCTCGTAAGTAATGAGTCCTCGCTTCAGCAGCAGCATCAGGGACTGATCAAAGGACTGCATCCCATAGGTGGTGTACCCCTTGAGGATGGCGTCCTTGATTTCAGGGGTCTTGTCCTTTTCCACGATACACTCCCGGACCCTGGCGGTTGAGACCATCACCTCCACGGCCGGAACCCGGCCGAGGCCGTCGGCCTTTGGCACGAGTCTCTGGGCGATGATCCCCTTGAGAATAGCGGCGAGTTGGAGTCGCACCTGCCGCTGGTGGTAAGGAGGGAAGGCGGAGATGATCCGGTTTATGGTCTCTGTGGCGTCCACGGTATGGAGGGTGCTCATGACGAGATGGCCCGTCTCTGCAGCCGTCAGGGCCGTCTCGATTGTTTCAAAATCGCGCATCTCACCGACAAGGATGACATCCGGATCCTGCCGGAGCGCGCTTCTCAAAGCGTCGGCAAAGGTGCTGGTGTCCGAGCCCACCTCCCGCTGGTCTATTACGGATTTCCTATCCTCGTGGACAAACTCGATAGGGTCTTCGATGGTGAGGATATGACAGGTCCTCCGTGAATTGATCACATCGATCATGGAGGCTAGGGTTGTGGATTTCCCGCTTCCTGTTGTTCCTGTGACAAGGACCAAGCCGCGGGGTTCCAGGGCGATCTTCTCGATCACCTGGGGGAGGTTCAGTTCTGCAAGGGTCTTGATCTTGTATGGAACGATCCGAAGGGCGATCCGGATCTTACCTCTCTGCTGGAAGATGTTGATTCGAAACCGGCCCAGCCCGTAGATCTCATAGCCCATGTCGACTTCTTTGTTCTTGATGAACCGGTCCTTCTGCCATTCGTTCATGATACCGAGAGCCATCTTGCTGACCTGGTTCTGGTCAAAAGGCTTTACGTCTCTCACAAAACGGAGCGAGCCGTTGACTCTGAAAATCGGAGGAAGGCCGACCTTGATATGGACGTCGGAAGCACTCACATTGAGGGCTTCCATTAGAATCTGGTTCAAATCCATGTCACGACTCCTCTGTCTCTCCCTCTCTTTTCTGGCCGAACCGCCGGAGGACCTCCTCCTCTATGCTCCTCAGGATGTCGGTGTTCTCCCGGAGGAAGGCCTTGGTATTCTCCCGGCCTTGGCCGATTCTCTGATCCTTGAAAGAGTACCACGTTCCGGTTTTTTCCACGATTCCCGCATCCACGGCGAGGTCCAGGACGTCGCCCTCCCGTGAGATTCCATGCCCGTAAATGATGTCGAACTCGACCTCCTTGAAAGGCGGTGCCACCTTGTTTTTCACGACCCTCACACGGGTCCGGCTGCCGATCACCTCCTGGCCCTGCTTGATCGAGGCTATGCGGCGGATGTCCAGGCGCACTGAGGAATAGAACTTGAGGGCATTCCCCCCTGTCGTGGTTTCCGGATTGCCGAACATTACCCCGATCTTCATACGGATCTGATTGATAAAGATCACGATCGTCATGGACTTGCTTATTGTGGCCGTGAGTTTCCGGAGGGCCTGGGACATGAGCCTCGCCTGGAGCCCCATGTGGCTGTCTCCCATTTCTCCCTCGATTTCGGCTCGAGGAACCAGAGCCGCAACCGAGTCGATGACGATCATGTCGATGGCCCCGCTGCGGACCAGGATATCGGTGATTTCCAGGGCCTGCTCACCGGTATCGGGTTGCGAGATAAGGAGGTCGTCGGTTTTGACGCCCAGTCGTTTTGCGTAGTGAACATCCAGGGCGTGCTCGGCGTCGATAAAAGCCGCTATCCCACCGGCTTTCTGTGCCTCTGCGACAGCGTGAAGGGCAAGGGTCGTCTTTCCCGAGGCTTCCGGGCCGTAGATTTCGACCACCCTTCCCCGGGGGAGGCCGCCCACCCCTAGGGCCATGTCCAGTGCGAGAGATCCCGTCGAAATAGTCTGGACATCGGGCAGAGGGGCTTCGCCTCCGAGTTTCATGATGGCCCCTTTTCCGTACTGCCTTTCGATCTGAGAAACGGCCAGATCAACGGCCTTTTCCCTCTTTGTCTCTTCCATTGCTAGCCTCCCGAAAATTCCCTGACTGTAAGGGGGGTATATACGGGGCCAGTGGGTCTCAGATCGCTTCTGAAGAGGACGATCCGGTCAATAACCATGGGGCCTAAATTGACCTCCCGTTCTCTCTCCATAAGATCGACCAAACCCTCCTTTCCCTTTAGCGATTTGACCCTGCCGAGGGTGAGATGAGGTCTGTAGGGCCTGTCCTCAGGGGGAAAGCCGGCACTCTGAAGCCTCGACTCGATATCCCGCTGGAGGGGAAGGAGGTTCTCTTCCCACCCGTGGAGTCCGAGCCAGATTACCCTTGGGTTCCTGGGCGACGGAAAGGCTCCGAGATCTCTGACGGAGAGCGAGAAAGCGCCTATTCGAGAAGCGGCTTCTTCCATGATAGCGGCAATAACCTCTCTCTGCTCCTCCTCTATGTTGCCGAAGAACTTCAAGGTAAGATGGATCCGTTCGGGCTTTACCCATCGCACGTCGGCACCGCAGGAACGAAGGCGTTCCTGGAGACTCGCGATTCTCGAAACCATGGCCCGCGGAAGCTCGGCGGCCAAAAAGGCACGGATTTTTGCCATTTCCCCTGTTTCCTGGCAGGATCACAAGCCGATGCTGCGCCCTATCCCGTAAAAAGGATGCTATCATAATCGGTTCAAAAGTCAAATTCAGGCCTTTTGGGATAGACCGCTCTTCACAGCCTCTCCATGAAGCTCCTCACCTGAAAGTCCCACTCCCTCGTCTCAAGCTCGACATCGGTCCTGCCCGACTCGGATGAGGCCGCCGACACCATCACGTGGCCCCCTCCCCCCTCGAAGCTCACGCAGCAGTCGTTCTGCTCCACGACCTTCAGACCGAGCCCGTCAGGCCCGAAAAATTCGGCCGCCTGGCGGAGGACTTCCTCTGGTGCGAGACCCGTATCCCTGCCGTACCTTCCCATTGCTCCCTCACCTCCTCATATGGGGCTTGCAACCGATCCATTCCCCTACACCGCATCATATCAATTCCTGCACGAGACCAGTTGGGGCCTTGATCGGGAGCGCCGTGTTCCACAGGGTCGATCCAACTCGAATGGGTTCCCTGAAAGGCTCGAACCGGTTCAATAGGGGACCGGCCCGCATGTGCCGTGCCTCCCAGGGCCGGAGGATCTCCCTATACCACCTCCTTGAAGGTTTCTCTTATCATCTCGACCTTCCTGGAGTCGAGTGGCTCGGCGTGATGGGTTCTGAGAATCTCCGTGGCGAGCTCATGGGCTCGCCGAAACGTGTCTTTTCTTCCCGTCTTTATCCAGGTGTCTCTGTCGTTGCGATCGGCCACCGAGGGAAGGAAGTGCTCCTGCCGCATGTACTGGCAGGTGTGGTCCTCGCTGAGATAATTCCCTCCCGGGCCCACGGCCCGGGTCACCTCAAAGGCGAGTGTCTCCGGAGTCACCTCGATCCCCTTGAGCACCCTCATGACCTCACCGAGGATCTCGTTATCCACGACGTATTTTTCATAGGAGGCTGTCATGCAGAACTCGAGAAGTCCCACGGCATCGTGGATGAAGTTGGCACCCGCCATGGCGACCAGCAGGTTTGTAATGGCGCCTTCCCATCCTGCCTGGGTGTCGAGGCACTTGGAGTCGGATTGACCTGCCGTGGCATAAAAGGGCAGTCCGTAGAACTGGGCCATCTGAGCAGCCGCCGCGTTGATCAGCCCCTCTTCCACGGAACCGGACACGTAGCCCATGGACTTCATGTCCGCCCCTGTGCCCACCGAACCGAAGAGGCAGGGTGTGCCGGGCCTGACCAGTTGGGCGAGGAAGATCCCTGCCAGGGTCTCACAGCACAGATTGGTCACGGTTCCCGCGATGGTCACCGGAGCCGTGGCCCCTGCAATGGGCTCGGCGGGAATCGCCAGGGGAATTCCCGCCTCGGCAACCGTCATCAGGAAGTCCCCGTAGGTTTCGTCGATCCTCAGGGGGCTCACCACGCACGTGATGAGCGAAACAAAAGGCTCCCGTCGCAGTTTTTCGGCGCTCCCGGCAAGGATCTCGCCCATGCGGATCACCTTTCTCGTTCCTTCCAGGGTATACGTCCCTCCCATGACATGCTTGGTCGTGTTCTGAAGGGCGGCAAAGAACCGGTTGACATCCACCTGTTCGGTGGGAAGGTCGTTGGGATAGACAGGGATCACCTCGAAGTGGACGTTCTCGAGTCTGTCGAGCAGTCTCGAGACGTTCCGAACATCCTCGAGGGTCGAGGGTCGCTTCTCCCCTGTCTCCAGATCCAGAATGTTGAGGGCGGTTCCCCCGCTGCCGAAATGAACACGCCTCCCTGCGAGATAGATATTGTTCTTCTCCTCCCTTCCGTAAAGCACGATCTCTGATGGGGCGAGGTCGATGAGGTCTTCGAACATGGCAGGCGGGATGAAGACTATTCCCTTTTCCTCTGAGACCCTTGCCCCTTTCCCCTTGAAGAGGTCAAACCCCCTCCTGGTGGATACCTGAATACCCACCTCGTCAAAGATACGCATTACCGTCTGGTGGATATGCCTCATGTCCGATTCACACAGCGGGCGGTAGAGGCCGCCTTCGAGTCCCCCGAGTCTCCCTCTCTTGAACATACCGTCTCCTCCTGATTGGTGAGGTTCCATCGACGGCAGCAGTGCCTCCCATGGGAGATCCCCGGCAGATCTTTCAGCCTCTCCATGTCTCCCCTTGGAGGCGGCCGTCTCTGGTACGGCCTTGACAGGCCCGATCCAATATACCACTATTATATCCGTTCTTGACCCCTTTGAAGGTCTCCCCGGCTACTGCGGGGTGAGATCGTGAATAGCCGGAGAGCAGAAAGGTCCGTATGAATCATGGAGAATACCTATCGCATGGGAGTCGATACGGGAGGGACATTCACCGATCTCTGTGTTCTTGACGAATCGTCCGGCCGTCTGGCCGTGACCAAGGTCCCCTCCACCCCTTCCAATCCGGCCCTGGCCGTGATTGCAGGAATAAAGAAGCTCATCCAATCGGAAGGCATACTCCCCCAGAGAACCCGATTCCTCATCCATGGAACCACCGTCGCCACCAATGCCCTACTGGAGCACAAGGGCGCCAAGACCGCCCTGATAACTACGGAGGGCTTTGAGGACGTGCTCCATATCGGACGGCAGAACAGGCCCAAGCTCTATGACTTCCGGGCCAGACGACCCGAGCCGATCGTACCGAGAAACCTCCGGTACGGGGTGGCCGAAAGAATCCTCTATACCGGGGAAGTGCTGAGGCCTCTCGATGAATCAGGGGCGGCTGCAACCGTCAAGGAGATCAAAGAGAAGGGGGTCGAGTCGGTGGCCGTCTCATTGATCCACTCCTATGCCAACCCTATCCATGAAAACACGATCAAGTCGATCATTGCGAGGCATTTCCCGGAAGCCTACGTGACGGTTTCTGCCGAGGTGCTTCCTGAATTCCGCGAATACGAGAGAACGAGCACGATCTGCATCAATGCCTATGTGATGCCGAAGGTGAACGACTATGTGGCCGACCTGGAGAGACAGTTGAGGAGAATGGATATCGCCTCGGATCTCTACATCATGCAGTCCAACGGGGGAGTTATCACGGCAAAGACCGCACGCCGGATGAGTGCGAGAACGGTTCTTTCCGGTCCGGCTGGCGGTGCCCTGACAGGGGTCTTCATCTCCCGTTCGGTGGGGAGGCCGAAGGTGATCACCATAGACATGGGCGGGACGAGTTCGGACATCTGTCTCATCGAGGGGGGGAGACCACGACTGACCACGGAGAGCGACATCGGCGGTTACCCCATCAAGCTCCCCATGATCGATATCAACACCATCGGGGCCGGTGGAGGTAGCATCGCCTGGATCGATGCGGGAGGCGGCCTCCAGGTGGGACCCCGGAGTGCAGGGGCCGACCCTGGGCCGGTCTGTTACGGGCGCGGGGGGATGGAGCCCACCGTGACCGATGCCAATGCCGTCCTGGGCAGGATCAACCCGTCCTATCTCCTCGGGGGAGAGATGGAGCTCCATCTGGATGAAGCGAGGGAGGTTCTGGAAGAGAAGATAGCCCGGCCTCTGGGTATGGGGCTCCAGGAGGCGGCAGAGGGGATCATCTCGGTTGTCAATGCCAATATGATCCGGGGTATCCGCCGGGTCTCGGTGGAAAAGGGCTATGACCCGAGAGAATTCACCCTGGTGCCCTTTGGCGGGGCGGGCCCGATGCACGGCGTGGAACTCGCCCGTGCCCTGAACATGAAGGAGGTGGTGATTCCGGCTTATCCGGGCATCGCCTCGGCCTTCGGCATGCTTTCGGCAGATGTGCGCCATGATTTCGTGCAGACCCATATCTGCAGAACCGAAGCCGTGGACGTGGGCCTCCTTGTTTCGATTTTCAAGGAGATGGAGGGTCGGGCTCTGGAGCAACTGAAGCGGGAGGGATTCTCGGGCTCGTCGGTCCTCTTGATGCGATCGGCCGATATGAGGTATGTCCGCCAAGCCTACGAACTCTCGGTGCCCGTAAAGGGCGGGTCCCTTGGTCCGCGTGACGTTTCAAGGGTGGTGGAGAGGTTTCACGGCCTCCATGAAAAAGCCTACGGGTACGCCCGGAGGAGGGAGTCGGTCGAGTTTGTGAACCTGAGAGTCGTGGCACTGGGCAAACTCCCCGAGCTCTGCCTGACCGAGAGAACACCGCCTCTGCGAGAGACGGCCGCCCCTGTTGACCGGCGGGATGTCTTTTTCGAAGGGGCGGCGGTGGAGACGCCTGTCTACCTCCGGGACGACCTCGTCCAGGGGCAGGAGATCTCAGGTCCTGCGGTTATCGAACAGATGGATTCCACAATCCTCGTACCGCCGCAGTACCAGGCCGTGGCAGATCGTTACGGCAACCTCTCCATAAGAATGCGAGGCGACAAGTGAAGCTCAAATCAGATCCGGTTACCCTTGAGGTCATGAGAAACGCCTTCCAGTCGGTGGCCGAGGAGATGGGTGCGGCTTTGATCAGGACGGCTCTCTCGACCAACATCAAAGACCGGAGAGACTGTTCCACGGCCATCTATACGGATCGGGGAGATCTTGTGGCGCAGGCCGAACACATTCCGCTACATCTGGGTCTGATGGTATCGGTCGTGAAGAAGACCCTGGAACGATTCCCCGTCGAGCGTCTCAATCCAGGCGACGCCATCATCACCAACGATCCCTATATCAGCGGATCTCACCTGCCTGATATCTGCATGATCACGCCGGTCTTTGTCGAGGGGCGGTGTGTGGCCCTGCTGGCAAACCTGGCTCACCACGTGGATATCGGCGGGATCTCACCCGGAGGGATGCCCACTATTTCGACCGAGATCTTTCAGGAAGGGCTTCGGATTCCACCTGTAAGGCTCCGGAAAGGGGGAGAGATCGATGACCAGATCATGGCCTTGATCATGAACAACGTGAGAACGAGCTACGAAACCTATGGAGACTTTCAGGCCCAGCTCGCGGCAAACAACGTGGGGGAAAGGCGGCTCAGGGAGATCATATCCAGGTATGGAGAGCCCATGGTCGGCTTCTACATGGAGGAGATCATCAACTACTCGGAGCGGAGGATGCGGGCCCGGATCCGGGAACTCCCCAAGGGGGTCTTTTGCTTCGAGGATTTCCTCGAAGGAGACGGGCTTTCTGAGGGCCTGCTCAAGATCGCCGTGACTCTCACCATCGAGGACGACCGGATCTTGGTCGATTTCACCGGAACCGACCGGCAGGCTCGGGGCTCGGTCAATTCGACCCGGGCCGTCACCCTGGCCTGTGTCTATTTTGCCTTGAAATCCGCCATCGATCCAGACCTCCCTTCGAGTGAAGGGGCGTCGCGCCCCGTGGAAGTGGTCACTCCTCCGGGAACCCTCGTCAATCCCGAGTTTCCGGCCCCGGTCTCCAACGCCAACATCAATACCTCCCAGCGCATAGCGGATGTTGTGCTGGGGGCCCTGTCCAAGGCCATTCCCGGTCAGGTGCCTGCCGCCTCGACGGGGAGCATGAGTATCTTTACGATCGGGGGTGTGGATCCGAGAACCGGGGAGTACTATTCCTACGTCGAGACATACGGCGGAGGCCAGGGTGCCATGGAGGACCAGGACGGGATGGATGGTGTACACACCAATATGACCAATACGCGGAACGCCCCTGCCGAGGTGATAGAGATAGCCTACCCTCTCCGGGTCGAGCGGTACGGTCTTGTCCCTGATTCAGAGGGGCCCGGAAGATCGCGGGGAGGACTGGGGATGACCAGGGAGATCACGGTTCTCGACCACAAGGCCATGATCACCCTCGGAACCGAGAGGCGCAATATCCGCCCCTGGGGGCTTATGGGAGGCAAGGGTGGGGGGAGTTCGGATTGTTGGATCGTGTCACCTAGTGGACAGAAGAGGCAGCTTCCGAGCAAGGTGACGATCCAGGTGGAACCAGGGACTCGCATCGTCCTGAGAACCGCAGGGGGCGGCGGATTCGGCGATCCTCTGGAGAGGGATCCGGCAAGGGTGGTCCGTGACGTTGAGGAGGGGCTGATCGGTGCGGACCGGGCCGAGGCCGAATACGGGGTGGTCTTCGAGGGCAAAAGGGGCTCCCTCGACGAGGCGGCAACGGTCGCTCTCAGATCCAAAGGGAAAGATTCCAAAGGGCGAAAGAGAGAGCTTCGCTGAAGTCACGGCGTTGTTGCGATCCGGCTCTTGTCGGATCGGACAGGGCGTGCCAGAGGGCCCGCGCCTAGCCTGGGGGCCCTCTTTATCACCGGCTGGAAATTCAGAAGCCGGTCAGCCAAACCATGTTAGGGAGGTGGCCTATGAAGATCCTGGTATTGTCCCCATTCGGCAAGACAGAGCCTTTTGGCCGGGAGAACCTGGAAAGAGTCGCCCGATCCGATACGGAATTCGACTTTGAGTGCCTGGAGGCTGTTTTCCCCCTGAACTACAATACTTACCTCTACAACACCCTGAAGTGCATCAATGGAGCGGTGGAGAGGGTGATCAAGGCCGAGCAGCAGGGCTATGATGCGGTGGTCCTCTCCTGCATGCTGGACCCCGGCTTGCTGGAGTCACGGTCGATCGTGGATATTCCCGTAACGGCCACGTTTGAATCTTCGGCGCATCTGGCCTGCATGATGGGAAAGCGGTTCAGCGTGGTCTCGACCGATCCGATGACCGTGGGCGGCATCGACATGCGCCTCGTAGACCTCTACGGCGTCCGGTCCAAGGTGGCCTCCTTGCGGTGGATCGGTATCACGGCATGCGATCTCTACCCTGAGATCACGCCGTCTGATGAGATCGCAAGGCGGGTGGTCGAGGTCAGCCGGCAGTGCGTGGAGCAGGACCAGGCCGAAGTGATAATTCCGGGCTGTACGATCATCGGGTCGATCTTTACCAAGGTCTTCAAGAAGGATCCGGTCGAGGTCATCGGGGTTCCCGTGATCGACCCCATGGTGGTGGCCTTCAAGCAGGCTGAAATGATGGTTGACCTCTGCAAGCTGGCAGGATATCCGGCGGTCAGCCGGGCGGGGCTCTGGAGAAAACCCCCGGCAGGGGAGACGACGGAACTCCGCAGGTTCATGAAGGAAAACCCTTCGCCCGAGCAGCACTACCATTGAGAGGGGCTCGAGGTTGATCTTCCGGGAAGCACGGCCTGCCCCTCGGCAAAGGCTCCTTACTTTTACTTCTCCCCTGTCACGGCGAAGATGAAACCTGCCAGAAGCTTTCTCTGGATGAGGAGGAAGAAGAGCAACATGGGGGCTGTGATCAGTACGGCCGAAGACATGAGCATACCCCACTGGAGGGTCTGCCCCTCTGCCAGTTCCTGTACCCCCAGCGGAAGGGTCTGCATCTTCTTGACCGCGATCAGGGTGAAGGCGAAGACGTAGTCATTCCATGAAAAGGCGAAGATGACGATACCCGTCGCGGCGATCCCGGGCAATGCCAGCGGCAGAACGATCCGGAGAAGTGCTCCCAGGCGGCCCGTCCCATCCACCAGAGCTGCTTCGTCGAGGGTGGTGGGTATGTTGTTGAAATAGGCTGACAGAATCAGGGTGGCAAAGGGCAGCATAAAGGTCGAGTGCCCCAGGGCCAAGCCGACGTACGTACTGGTCAATCGAATCCGGCTGAAAACCAGAAGAATGGGGATCACCAGCAGAACCGGCGGAATCGTATAGATGATCAGCATGACCCGTTCGAAGCTCCATCGGTGGCGGAACCTGGAGAGGCTGTACCCCGCCAGGGTCGAAATCGTCAGGCAGATGGCAGTGGCGATGACAGCCACGATGACGCTGTTGAGGAACTGCTCGGCGAAATTGGTCCTTTCAAAGAGCTCCCGGTAATGGGCGAGGGTAAGGGAAGCCGGGAGAATCCGGTCACTGAACAGATCCTTGTCCGGGCTGAACGATGAGAGGGCCATCCAGAGGTAGGGGAAGGCAACGAAGGTGGTGGGAAGGAGCAGGGTCGCGATTGTTCCTACTATCTGGATTCGCTTTCTGGTCTCGGCGGTGATCATTTCTTGGTCGACCTCAGGTAGATGAGCATGGGCACCAGCAGCACCAGGAGTCCGGCGACCGAGGTGGCCGATCCCAGTCCGATGTCGAATTCCTGAAACGCCTGGAGGTAGCTCAGGATAGGGAGGTGTTGGGTAGCCCCAGCAGGACCTCCGCCTGTGAGCAGCCAGATGACGTTGAAGTTGTTGAACATCCAGATCCCCCTGAGGATGATCACCACGAAGAGAACTTCTCTGATCTCGGGCAGGGTGATATGGAAGAACTGCTGGACCGGTGAGGCACCGTCGACCCTGGCTGCCTCATATAGTTCCCCGGGAATCGCCTCGAGTGCCGGAACAAAGAGGAGGATTGTAAAGGGGAAGAACCGCCACACCGAGACGAGGACGACCGAAAACATGGCCCGGTCAGGGTCGAACCAACCAACGGCTTGATCCAGTATTCCCATAGAGACGAGTGCACGGTTGACGATTCCGAAGACATCATTGAACATCCATTTGAAGATCAGGACCGCGACGATGGTGGGGACCAGATAGGGGAAGGTGACAATCGCCCGGAAATAGTAATTCCCCTTGAATTTTCGGATCAGAAGAAGCGATGTGGAAAGACCCACGGTAATCTGAAAAACGACGCAGCTTCCAGCGTAGACGATGTTGTTGATCAGACTCTCCCAGAACTCCTCGCTTTCCACCAGGTACCGGTAGTTCAGCAAGCCGGTGAAATTCCAGGATGTGCTGAAGAGTTCCCGATCCGTAAAGCTGAGCACGAAGGCGTAAATGATGGGAAAGAGCTGGATTCCGGCGACCATGACGAACAGCGGGATCAGCAGGGAGTAGCTGAACAACTTTTGTCTCTTCTCGAGGGCAAAATCCATGGTTGCGAGTCCAGCGGGGGCAGAATAGGCCCCCCTCTGAATCAGGAAAATCCTCCCACGAACGATCCCGGTCCAGAACCACAACTCTAAAGCGGAAAGCCCGTAGACGCTCATCCCCTTGGAAAAGCACAACAGGCCTTCCGCTTCCTGTTAGTCCGGAGTGTCCAGCGGTAGGGTGGCCATTACTTCTTCTTGGCCACGAGCCTCTTCATCCGCTTGGCCGCCTTTGCAGCGGCTTTCTCGGCTGAGAGCTTCCCCAGCACCACTTCCTGAACACAATCCGTAATCAGGAGTCTCTGGTTGATGATGGTCGTGTTGGGTTGGAGAATCCCCGGATGTTCCATGACCGGATCGATGGCCGTCTTGCTGAGATCGATATACTTCTCGATCAGAGGCTTGTACTTCACGATCTGCTCACCGGCCCAGTAGTCCTTGTCCGCGATGACCGGCTTTTCCCCCGGAACCTGGTAAGTCTGGTCCGTGGTCAGATACCACTGGGTCATGCGCTTGGGTTCATGGAAAAACAAGAGGAAATCCTTTGCCAATTCCGGGTTGCGGCAGTCTTTCAGGACCGCCCATTCGACGTTGACCCACCGGGCCTTGGGCTTCTGGCTCGACAGGCGGGTGGGAACGGCTGCGATGGCCGTCCCGTTGGCCACGGTCGGGTTGATGCGGATCGCCTTTGCAAACGGAGCCATCCCGGAGTACATGGTCATGGCGACCTTATCCTGCGAGTAAGTCTCCACCAGTTGGAGCCACGAGTAATCGGTCACCCCCGGAGGCGCGTACTTGTAAAGCTCCTTGAAGAACTTCAAGGTCTGGACGGTCTCCGGCGAGTTGAAAACCACACGGCCATTCTTGTCCAACACGTGTCCTCCGTTGGACCAGAGGAAGCTCATGAAGAAGACGCCCACACAGTATTCCCTCTTGAGGGGCAGAGATATGCCGTACCGGTCTATTTTTCCATCTCCATCCAGATCCTCGGTCAGGGCCTTGGCCGCGGCAAGAAGATCATCCCAGGTTCTAGGCTCTTTGAGGCCTTTTCTTTCGAAAAGGTCCTTGCGGTATTCGAGATGGATGACCATGGAACCGGAGGGTACGGCCCAGTAGTGGTTGTCGACTTTGACGTACCCTGGAAGGGGAAGAAAATAGTCGTCTCCGCCGAGTTTCTCGATAACGTCGTCAACCGGCATGAGCCATCCCTCACGTTGAAGGGTCCAGACCTGGCCGGGGATGACATAGATGATGTCCGGCGCGCTGCCCGCCGCCTTCATGGCCGTGATTTTGGCAAGAGAGCCGCCCCAGGGAACCTTGTCCATGACGATCTCCACTGCCGGGTTCAGCTTCTCGTACTCATCGATGAGGTACTCCATCCTTTCTATCATCGGTGCATAGGGCTGAGTAAAGAGTATCCGCAACTTGCCCTGCTGTGCGGCAAAGCTGCCTCCCGCGAAAACCAGGAGGGCAATCCCCACGGCGATACCTGCCATCCAACTGATCGGTCGCTTCTTCATTTTCACACCTCCTTCTGCGTTTCCCCCTGTATAGCACAGGGCTAAAGTATTGTCAAATGCTATTTTCCTGGGGTTTCCTTGCCTGTGGGGAAAACACCCGATGTCAGGAACCGGTCCAGCAATACATTGAATTCCTGAGGAGTTTCGAGCATGGGGAAGCGTCCTGTTTGCGGTGAATCCGCTTAGGCATATCTCTTCAAGAAATCGAGGGTGACCCTGTTGAATTCCTCAGGATGTTCGACATTGTGAAGGTGGCCGCCCCCCTCAAAGATGACGAACTCGGCATGGGGGATCACCTCGGCCACTTCACGACCGTACATTGGAGGCACAGCCACGTCGAAGCTTCCCACGGTCACCAGGGTGGGAGCCTGAATCTGGTGGAGGCGACGGAGGGCATCGTGGTTCAGATCCGCCCTGTACTGGCCCTTGAGCATCTCGGGAGAGGGTAGCTTTTCGACTATGGAGTCGATCCTGTCAGTCACACGATCTGGATACCGGTCCATGTACTCGGGTGTTATGAACCAGAGGACGTTCATCTCATAGAAAGACCTCAGATCGAGTCTGTCCAGGAGGCGGATCTGAGCCTCGAACTTTCGCGCAATATAGCCGTGTGCCCTCCCCCAGGTCCCATGGAGCTGAAGGGTCTGGACGAACTGGGGCCGCATGAGAGCCAATTCCTGGGCGATGCACGATCCAAGGGAGAGGCCTGAAACATGGGCCCTTTCCACCCCGAGGGCATCCGCAAGGGCCAGGGTATCCTCTGCCATGAGGCGGGTTGTGAGTGGGCCGTCAGGTGCCTCGGTCTTGCCTGTTCCCCGGTTGTCAAAGCATATGCATTCAAACCTCTCCTGGTACGCCTCGATCTGGGGATCCCAGCAGGAGTGGTCCAGGCCTGTCCCCATGATAAGGAGGAGAGGCGGTCCTTTACCGACGCGCTTGTAATAGATCTTGATACCTGTCCGCACCGTGACATGGGGCATGTCATTCCTCCTCGTCCGGAACGGCTTCCCGCCGCCCGGGCCGCCTATCGGGTCCGAAGGTCTCCTGATGTGCTGTATGTTATGCCCGGCTATATATGCTGAGCGTTCGCCATCCCGGAACAGAGGGGAGTATAGCATACTGGCGGGATTTGTAAACTCTTGCCTTGGCACCTAGGGGCACCTAGGGGCACCTAGTAGGGTCAGGTCTTGAATTATAAGATTCTACGGACTAGGATGAGGCACTATGGCAAGACCGCTTTGCCTCTAGCCCCCCCTTGGAAGAGGTGCTGTTTGGATTGATGGCGAGAGACAGGGTGGAACAGAACAGGGCGATTCGACCGCGTGCCTGGAGTATGGGTTTACGCTTACGGAAATAGCCAGACATTTGGGAGTCCATTACAGCACAATAAGCAAGATTGTAAATCAACGTTCAGGATGAGGTGATAATTCAAGACCTGACCCCGAGTTCTCCGGCTTTAGAGATGGATTCTGTCTGGGATCAGCTTTCCCTTTATCCTCAACACCCTTCTCAGCAAGAAATTGGCAAGTCTCTCCCTGCGGGTGATGATCTCCACCTCAGCCGAGAAGCCCGGCTTTATCTCGTACACGTCTCCGAAGATTTCCATGGTGTATGGCTCTGCCAGGCTGAGCACGACCGGGAAAGAACCTTCCTCGGCCGGGACCTGATTGCCCAAAAGACCGGGCACCTTCTCTCCTGTTCGCTTTTCTGCAGGAGGGCGGGTTTCATTGACATCTGCCCCCACTTGAATCACCACTCCCTTGAAGAGCTTATACTCCCCCTTTGGAAAGGGCTTTATCTGAACTCTCGCCTCCTGGCCCACCTCCACCAGGGGAAAGTCTCTCTCTGGCACATTGCAATCGATTGTGTACTGGCGACTATCTCCTAGGCGCAAGACGACCTCCCCTTCGGCCACCGCCTTGCCTACGAGATGTTCCGGATCATGGGTGAGTATATACCCGTCCATGGGAGCCCTAACATGGGTGAGGTTCAGATGTTCTTTCAGTACGGCGAGCTGCCTCTCTTCTCTGGCAAGGGCCTTGAGGGTACTCTCGATACCACGGCGCAACATATCTAGTTCATTCCTACGCGCAATGGTCCTGGCCAGTACGGCCTCGCAGCGGTCTACCTCGGCCCTGGCGGCGGCAATCTGATCAGCGTCGTATTTGTTGCGCAAGAGTTTCAACTCGTCCCGGGCCAGGGTCACATCTACCTCGGAGAGTCTCTTTTGATGCAGTGCCTGCTCAAACTCGATTCGAGGGACCACCTTGAGGGAATAGGCCTTCTCCATCCGTTTGTAGTCTTTTCTTGCCTTTTCCAGGCATCTGACGGCGCGGAGGATCTTACGTCTGGCAAGGATGACTTCCTCGGGCTTGGGCCCCTTCAGACTGATTCGGTAGTTGGCCTGGGCCGCCACCAGAGCCGCTCTGGCCTCATCAATGGCAGCAGCTATCTTCTCCTGCGTCAAGAACAACTGGCTCCTCAGCTTGGCGACCGTAATTCTCATTTCGGCTATCTTCAGCTCTGTGGCATCTACCTCCAGTTTTCGTTCCCTTTCTTCCAGGCTGAAAAGCAGCTTGCCCTCTCGAACCCACTCACCCTCCCTGACCGCCATCTTCTCAATAATCCCCTCGATCTCCGGCTTGATGTCGATCCAGTTACCGCATGTGACCGAGCCCCGGCCACGGGCTGTAACATCGATCTGGAAAAACCAGAGCAGCGCGAAGATCATGGTCATAAGAAGGATCAACACTAAGAGGAACATTCTCAAGAGATGGTTGACAATAGTAAACCTCAACTTGAACCTCATGGATCCCTCACCCCCTTTGGCATCCCATTCCCAGAACCGGATCCAGCCCCGGGGTTGCACCGCCTTTGTCAATGAAACACCGGAGCACCCCGAAAGAGCCTCCAGTACACCCCTCCCTGGTTCATGAGAGTGGGATGGTCTCCTTGTTCAACTATCCGGCCTTTGTCCATGACCAGAATAAGGTCTGCATCCTGAACCGTCGTCAATCTGTGGGCGATGACGAAGGTGGTCCGACCTTTGGTCAGCCTGGCAAAGGCCTCCCGAATCAGGGCCTCCGTCTTCATATCCACACTGGAGGTTGCTTCATCCAGTATCAGTATCGGCCGGTCAAGCAGAAACACCCGGGCCATTGCAATTCGTTGAAGCTCGCCCCCGGAGAGGGTGACGGCGTTTTCTCCCACCCAAGTATCATACCCGAGGGGGAACTCCGAGATAAAATCGTGAGCATTGGCGGCCCTTGCCGCTTCCACCACCTGATCCCGTGTGAAACTCTTCCGGCCGCAGGTGATGTTTTCGTAGATCGTGCCCACGAAGAGAAAGGGACTCTGCATGACAAGGCCGATCTTGGAGCGGAGGTAACCGAGAGACATGTTCCGAATGTCGATACCATCGATGGTGACCGAGCCGGTCCAGGGATCATAGAAACGGGGGAGCAGGCCAACCAGGGTGGATTTGCCGGCTCCCGTCTTCCCCACTATCGCCACCTTGGTTCCAGCAGGGATCTCGATGTTGATATCTTTGAGAACCGGTCTGTCGGGCTGATAGCCGAAACTGATCCCCCCGTAGGCCACACGGCCGTGAAAGTCTCTGATCCTTACGGGTCGTGAGGGTTCCGTCACTTCCGGTTTCGAATCGTAGACCTCATAGAACCTCTTTGTGTAGACCAGGATTTCCTGGATGGGGACCATGAGGCCGACCAGGCTGGTCAGCGGGTTGTAGAGGTAACCTATGAAGGTCGTAAAGGCCATCAATTCCCCCACGGTCATCCGCCCCGTTATCACCAGGGTCGCCCCATACCAGGTATAGAGAAGCGTCCCTACCGCTGCAACCAATGATCCCACCAACTCCTGGAGATTGCCCAACACCCGCGTGTTCATGTCGAGTTTACGGAACTGGAGATAGACATGCTTGATCCTCTTCATAATCCGGTCCTTTATGCCCAGCGCCTGAATCTCCCTGATTCCCGAGACGAACTCGTAGTTCTTGGCCGACATTTCAGCCCGTTTTTCCGCTGTCAGCCGGGCGTATCTCTTGACCACCTTGGAGAGGACAAAAAAAGAGAATGCCAGCCAGGGCAGGGTGAATCCTGCGAGCAAGGCCAGCTTCCAGTTCATGAGGAAGACGATAAAGGGAACGATGGTGAGGTAAAGCATATTGTTGATCAACTTGTTGAGAATCTCTACCAGCAACCGGCGTGACTCGGAAGCGTCACGAAGCCTCGACAGGATCTCTGGGACTTCCCTGGAATCGTAGAAGGAGAAGGAGAGATCCTGAAGATGCTTGTAGAACCCGTAGCGGATATCAAAGGCCATAGCATGTTCGACATAGGAGATGTAGTATCTTCTTAGTGCAGAGAGAACGGATCGAACAGCGGTCAAGAGGAAAGTACCCAGGAGAATGACCGGAAGCAGAGAACCGTCCTGCCGCAGCATCACGTCATCGATCAGAACTTTGGTAAGCCACGGATACGGAAGGGAAAGCACCGTCAAGATCAACCCGCTGAAGACAAAAACGGTGATGTTCTTCCAATAGGGTTTCACAAGAACCAGGAACTTGAAGACGTTTCGCAGGTTCTCGCGAAACCTCAACGAACCGGCTGAGCTTGCAGCTTCCATTCGATCTTTTCGAAGCCCTGAGATCAACCTCCAGGGTGGCCGAGAAACCCGGCAATGAAAAACACGAGCAGAGAACTTTCCCTCTCAGTTGATTTCAAGACATCAAGGTTCATGTCTGGATGTAATCATTGGAACAAGACAAAATAGAATTGCCTGAATATGAGAAAAACGAAATTGTTCGTCGCATGAATCACCATGCAACCGTATAATGAGTCTGTCGTTTCATAGAATATTGTGACTACAAATCCGAATATGACGACATTGAGTGCCTGAAAATTCGAGAGATGCCAGAGCAGAAATAATAGAACGCTACCTATCAGTCCTACCAGCACTCCATACTTGTTTCTGATGCCCCTAAAAACAAAACTTCTGAACCATACTTCTTCAGTAACTGGAGCAATCAATATCCCGTACAATAACAATACATAGAAAGTAACACGTTCGTATGGAATCGCCGCTGTATTGGGGAACCTATATGAGTAAAACAGAGAATTGAAGAGGCCGAGAAGAAGTCCGATAACTATCGATAATATCAAATACTTCCTATTAAGAGAACTGCGGAATAGTAAAGCCCAGCCGTCTTTATACTTTGTCATCATTCTCTTCAGAATATAGAAACATATGAATATGGATACGATATCAAAGAGGAGATATACGAACAGCGGCTTGATCAAGAGGTACCTGCCGGCCAGATACCTGCTCGCGTGACGGAATTGCAATCCCATGAGAAAATACAATGCCAAGACGAAACAAAAAGATATAACATCCTGCACACGCCATGGAACGGGCACCCTGGCATTCTTCTTGCTCGGAAAAGCGGTATCGCCGTTGCCGGTTCTCACGCCCAAGCTCCTTACTACGATTGGATACGCGGGTTAATCGCCGCAAGACATGCCCGCATGTCCGCGGGCAATCCTGTTCCCGATCTTCTTAATGCTCGCCTGGCCTCTGAAGAGAGAACCATCAAAGAATCCTCACCCCGGGAATACGACGCCCCGGGGTGAGAAGACCGCGTGTTACAGACACGGAACGGCATCGGGCCCCTGGCAGCCGGCTATGCCTCCTGCAATGGCTCCACCGGCAATCGCACCTATAGGGCCTCCTATCATGCCACCGATACCAGCTCCGACCACCCCTGCCTGGATGCCGTGATCCACCGATTGCAGACCCTGGCCGGCTATCCCGTGGCAGTTCCCGCACGCATGGCCATTACCTGCGACGCCGTCCTCACCGCAGGGGCCACCCGGGCCGGGTGCTACGTTGGTGGGAAAACTACTCTTTTTCACTACAGAGATGACTTCTCTTGTTTCAAGCCTCAGTCTCTTCTTGCTCATTCCTGCCTCCTTTCTCTCATAATGGTTCGCACACTACTCCGGGACAGACTCCGCAGAGCATGGTCTATCACCCCCTTTCTCCACCCGTGATTCTGCTCCGAAATGTCCCCACTCCCGTCTTGCACGACCAGCCGACCAGGCCCGTTCGGCTCCGTGGGTAAAATCTTGGAAAGCGGATCCCCAAAACAGCAAACAAAGGCTAGAGCAGAAAGTTCTCGACCAGTGCCCTGAATACGGCCTTTTCGAAACGGCAGTTCTCCGTGGGTTGAAGCAGATCCCCCTTGGAGGCTACGGCATCGGCAGCGCAACCCCCGGCACAGAAAGCCTCGATGTCGCATCCCCGGCAGCCGGGGATGTTTCCGGCCACCCTCTGGACGAGGTTGGCGTAGGATTCGGACTTGAAGACCCTCTCCAGATCTTCAATATGGCCGAGTTTCATCTGTAATGCCCCGCAAGGGTATACCTCCCCGCTGGGATAGACACACAACTCTTCTCCCATGGCCCGGCAGTAAACCCCTGGGGTCCTTTCGCCCAGAAGAACCCGAAAGGGGAAGCTGAGCATCCCTCCCCCGACATAGACCCCTTGCCGGTGGGCGTACTCGATGGCCTCTATGATCCTTTTGAGCTTGTAATCGAGGGGTTGTGTATCGATTCCATGGCGGGAGACGACGCAGAGGCTCTGGAGGGCGAGTGGGATCCTGCAGTCGAAGTCGGCAGCCTTACCGGCCGAATAATCGACCAGTTCCCTGAGATGATCGTAATTGTGATCGCCCAGAGTGGCCTCTATACCCACACGGCAGCCATGGGCAAGCAGCCGGTCCAGGTTCCGGTCGACGACGGCGAAGGAACCCTGCCCTGACCGAAACCTGCGGAACGTATCGTGAACCGCCCCGACACCATCCAGGCTCACCGCCACGCCGACCTGCTTCTCCGAGAGCCGTGCCGCCATTTTGTCCGTGACAACGGTAGCGTTGGTATTCAGGACGTAATCGATCTCGACCCCTCCGGCGAGTGTCTCCACATGTTCGAGTATCCGTTCAATGAGTCCCCAGTTGAGCAGCGGCTCACCGCCGAAGAATCGAATCAGGGAGCGGTGATGCCCGTGTCGTTCGATGAGCTCGAAGAAACGATCCAGGGTCCTCTTTGCCGTGGACCAGTCCATCAGCCCGTCGCCCGTCCGGCCGTCTCCGACGTAGCAATAGGCGCAAGACATGTTGCAGAAGTTGCTGACATTGAGGCGCAGCTTGTCGATCAGGCCCCCGCTCTCGACATACGCGCGGTCGAATCTCCGGTAGGCTCTGTTTTCCTCTGCCTGGTGCCTGAAAACGACCAGCCCCTTCTCGTACAGGTCGGCAATCGTGGAGTCGAGTCCGGTGGTATCGTATTGGTCTGCGATTTGGCGAAGGGTCTTACCCTCCTGCAGAGAATCCAGCAGCTCTAGGGTGTCCCCTGTGGTTACCAGTCCCTGCCCGTAAAAGGCGTTGTAGGCCAGCGCGCTTTCTCCTTTCCGGATGATCCTCAGATTCTTGGAGGGAACCAGCCTTCTGCCATTGCCGTAAAAGGGTTTCCTTCCAGGCGAGACAAGCCCCAAATCCCCGAGCCAGAGCTCTTCCGCATCATCAAGGGAGCGCCCGCCCTGTTGTTCGAACACGGACCTGAAATCCCTACTCATTCCGGTGGATTGGACAATCGCCATCAATTTCTTCTCCCCCACCAGACCTGCCAGATAGCTCACGAAGCTGTGGGATTGCCGATAACAGAGATTCTCTCTGACCCTGGAATCATCCAGGTCGAGGAGGCTATGCCTCACGAGGGCCTCCATTTCCCGAAAGCCGTACACCCCTTTCTCTTTCGCCAGTTCCCTGAATACACCGGGCATGTAAGGCCGGCTGTAGTATTCACACAACCCCTCTTCCACCCAGACCGGGAGGGGGCCTCCCAACTCGCCGAGAAATATATGAACCAACTCATGGGCCATCCCGGCGAAGAAGTCGGAACTCTCCCGATCTTTCCGAAGGATCTTCTGTGAATCCACCACCAGGATCCGCCTGTTCGTAACAAACGCCTCGACCCATTCAGGCAAAGGGGAATCGCCCCAGAGTTCTCTTAACTCCTCCCGGCCCTCGGAAAACAGTATCAGGACCTTCTTCTTGAGTGGAGGGAGGCCCCGGCTCACCAAGAACCGGTGGACCTGCTCCATCAGATCAGCGAATTGACGGGCGAGAAAGCCTCCACCAGGCGGGTAATGGGCGGTGAAGTGCTCCCCCTGAAAAACCCTCTTGTCTCTTCCCCAGCCCCGTTTTTCGAACCATTCAGCTTCTTCATCTGTGTCCTCGGAGTGCAAAAACCGGATCTCGACAAGGCGGGCTACTGTCTGCCCGAGGTCGGCTGAGCAATACCGTTCTGACAGGGCCTGCGGAGCCGTTGGTTCCCTGAACAAATCCAGTAACTCGAGCAGACCGGGGGTGGCCTGGGCCGAGGTTCCAGCCAGCCTGTGAATGATGACCTGATCCCCGCCCTCCCATTTCCGCACCAGGTGTCTTGAGGCCACAAGCCTCTGGCGGGCCGGCAGCGGCACCCCTGCTGATTCTCTTCCGGCGAGCTCTTCTCTTATCGCTCTGGCCAACCGACATTCTCTTTCATAACCGGCGGACTCGCCCGTGTGGTACATCACCATCGCCTTCAAATAGGCGTTACACGACGGCGCAAGGTCGCAGTCCCGGCAAGTCTCCGTCTCTCTTTCCCACTCCCTCATAGTCTCCTCGTAGAGAGGCGAGGAGAGTACCTCCTCCATGCATCTCACATGGCCGAGGCTCCTTTCAGGGTAAGGGGGGAAGTAGACATGCCCCGGTGGATCGACGACAAGACCAAAGGGGTAGTCCCTGGAAAAAGCCGTGCTCCCTGGGCCGTCGATGGCTCTTTTCCAAGGACCGCCCACGGAGACCCCCCTCTTTCGGCCGTACTCCACAGCCTCGACAATGGTTCTGGCCACCTCTGTCCTGTCCATCTGATCGATGGCATTGATTTCAGGGCTATCGATGAGGGCTAGGTAGATCCTGTCGGCCCCTGTCTGCCATGCGAGATCAATCAGTCCTTTCAACGAGGATAGATTCGCCTCGGTCAGGCACGAATCCAATTGGAGACGGCACCCGAAGGCTCTAATGATCTCAAGAGATTCCCTAACCCTGTGATGGACGGGGCGCCCGGACTTGAATCTCCTGTAACGATTGGACGATCCGTCCGGTCCGTCCAGACTGATGTGCACGTCAACGTTCCATTCTTTTAGAAGCCGCACGATTTCCGGTGTCAGAAGGGTGCCGTTGGTATTGAGTATCCAGTGTAGATTTTCCCTATCCGTGAAGATCTGCTCGCCGTGACGCAACGCCTGCCTGATCGTTTTCCAATTCAAGAGCGGTTCTCCGCCGTAGAAGCCGATTCTCACGTGGGCGTTGCCCTGGATCCTGGTCAAACGTGCGAAAGCGTCAAGAGCAGCGGTGGCCACCCCCAGATCCATCAGCCCGGGGCTCCTCTTGCCCGACACTCTTCCATCTTTGAAGACATGACAATAGGTGCAACGTTGGTTACAGAGGTTGGAGCACTGGAGCCGGAGACTATAGATCCTCCGGCCTACAGGGTCTTGGTTGAAGGCTGTTTCTGTGAACCTCCCTCCTTTCCCGGCCTGAGCAGCTTTCTCCTCGATCATCTCCGGCAACCCGTCCTCGGTCGTCACATCCGGTTTGGCAAGGTGACGAAAGGTTATAACCCTGTTGTCTCCGTGGGGAGGAACCCCCTTATCGCCTCCACTAGTCCCTGGATCCCGGCTGCGAAGCGGCCAGGTACCTCTGTCCTCTCCGGCCCTTTGAGGTTTTCAAATACGCCTCAAATTCTCGTTTGAGAAGCCCGTATATGTAAAGATCCCAATAGCGTCCGCCCTGGTAAACCGAGTTCCTGAGAACGGCCTCCCTTCTAAAACCGAGATGCTCGGTCAGGGTCTGTACTGTGGAGGCATACTCGAAAACCCGGCCGTAGATCTTGTGCATGTTAAGCTGGTGGAAGGAATACCGGGAGAGGAGGAATGCCGCTTCCACCCCGAAAAGCCCATTTCTCCTGGCCTGTTCCCCTACCATGATGTGGAGTTCACAGTGCCTGTTTCTCCAGTCGATCTTCTGCAAATACATGAGACCTACGGGTTCGCCCCTCTTGGTCTCAACCATGAAATCGAGGCGGTTGGGCGAGCCTATGTTCCTCCTGATCTCCTCCTCTACCTCGACAGGACTGTTCACGGGGAGTCGATCGTAGTAGCGCATGAGCTCTCCATCCGCCCACCACTTGAGAAGACAGGGTAGATCGCTCAGCCTCAACCTTCTCAGATTGACCCGTCGTCCCTTGATCAAACCTGCCACCTTCCGGCCGGTGTATTGCCAAAATCCTCCCTGAGCATGGCGTAGATCAGCAGATCTCTGTACATCCCTTCCCGAAAGAGGTGTTCCCGTAGTCTCCCTTCCAGAAGGAACCCGGCCTTTTCGAACGCAGAGATCTCATGACACGCGAATTCTGCCACAAAGGCCTGGACCCGAGACAGATTCATCTCGCCGAATAAGAACCCGAGGAGCGTCGAAAGGGTGTCCAGTGCATAGACCTGGTCAGGATCGCTTTCGCAGATTTGCAGTCCCAGTTCACAGAACCGGTTTTTCCACGCAACAGGCTGATACGAACATACACCCAAGGCTCTGCCTGCATCGTTCTCGATAAGGAAATCCCCTTTCCAGGCGAAATACTCCGCAAATCTCTCGTTCAGCTGGTCGTATGAGACAAAGGGCCGGATCTTGAGAAAAAGATACAGATCCCGTTCCTCATGCCAACTCCAGAGCTGCCAGAGATCCGCCTTTTCAATCCGTCTCAGATTTACCCTTCTGCCGGCAAGCATATCTTGTGTATTCCCAGAGCTTAGATGGTGCTTCAATTGATAGCTCGATGACTGCAGGAAGCCAGGCAGTGCTGTATCGGCGGCCCCAAGAAGAAAGGACAGCGAATCACGGTCCCGTGTGTAGCACAGAACCCCCGTTGTTGTCAAGGAAAAACCGCCGGGGTTTGCTGATCTTTGGAGAACGCCCTTATCCCCGAGCGACACTGGGGGTCAGCCCTTGACATTGGACATTCTGGCAGGTAAGATCCTTTCCCAACTAATGCGGAGGGGAACAGTCTCATGGCCAGACCACTGCGGATTGAATACGAAGGAGCTTTTTACCATGTAACAGCTAGGGGGAATGAACAAAGAAGAATATATCATGTGAGATCCGATTACGAAAAATTCAAGGATTATTTGCAAGAGGCACAGCAGAAATTTGGTTATCTGCTACACTGTTATGTCCTTATGAGCAATCATTACCATCTGATCATAGAGACCCCGATGGCCAATCTGAGTAGGGTGATGCACTATATCAATGGTTCCTACACCGTCTATCTCAACATCAAAAGAAAACGGCGTGGTCATCTTTTCCAGGGCAGATACAGGGCGATTCTTGTTGATCGGGACCGATATCTTCTTGAATTAAGTCGTTATGTGCATCTCAATCCGGTCCGGGCAGGGGTCGTGGCAAAGCCAGAGGACTACCCTCACAGTAGCTATCGGTCATACGCTTTCGGTGGGAACGATAATATTGTCCATTGTGATCTTGTTTTGGGGATGGTCTCCAAGGACCACAAGAAAGCCCGAAGAATGTACAGAAATTTTGTCGAGAAGGCCCTCAAGCAAGAGCCTGACAATCCGCTGGGAAACATATATGGTGGGGCGATTCTAGGCGGTCAGACATTTATCAGGGAGACCCTGAGCAAATTAAGGGATGGGATTCTTCAGAGACGAGAGGTCTCACACAGAAGGGTGTTGCAAGCCTCTTACGGATTTGATGAGATCATCGATGCGGTCTGTTCTGATTTCGAGGTATCCCGGGACGATCTCGTGACCGCTGGCGGCGAGTCGAGAGACATCGCCATCTACTTGATGAAAAGATTGACAGGCATGACCAACAGCCAAATCGGACAGCTCCTTGGCGGTCTCAGTTATTCAGGTGTGGCCAAGGTTCACCAGAGGTTCTCGACAAAGTTAGCAAGGGACGAGCCATTGAGAAAACGGATCAAGGCGATTAAGACCAATCTGTCCAATGTCAAGGGCTGACCCCCTATTCTTTCTCTATTCTTTCTCCCCTATTCTTCTCTTACTCCAAAAAATCGGCTCGGCTTTTGCGGCTTTTGTGGTCAGCTCCATTTTTTGTCATGCCATATTATAGACGCTGCTACTCCTCAAATACTCCATATTGTGGCGGAGCGTTACCTTTCCTATCAATCAATTTTGGAAACCCGTTTTCTTCCGGCTTCATT